>DATHRP010000001.1:0-3826 GCA_035465195.1 Afifellaceae bacterium
AGCCCGCTTGGCCCCCCGCCTGGCCCGATGGCCCGCATGGCGGGTCTGCCCGCCGATACCGCCACGACGCCGGCGCTGTCCGGTTCACAAAGCAGGGTTCGCCGAATGACTGGCCTGTCACACGAAACCGCCGTCGAACTGCTCCGCTTCGCGCATGTCCTCGGGCTTGCGGCCGGCATCGGCGGAGCGATCTTCGCCGATGTGCTCGGCCTTCATCTCCTGTTTTCCCGGCGCCGCCCCGAACTCGGCGCCGTCGTCGATTTCGTGCATAAGATCGTGATGTTCGGACTGGTCACCCTCTGGCTGACCGGAATCGCCATCGTCTTCATCAAGTTCGGGTCCGGCGATATCCCGGCGAAGGTGATCACCAAGTTCGTCCTCGTGAGCCTGCTGACCGCCAACGTCTTGCTGATCAACAGGAAGATCGTCCCGCTTGCCCGTGCCCGGCCGGCGCCGCTGCTCGACCATGTCAGCGCAGGCGAATCGGTGCTGGTGTCCCTGAGTGGAAGCATCTCCTTCTCCTTCTGGCTTTTCACGCTCGTCATCGCCAAGTTCACGGCGCTCCAGAAATTGGACCTCGCGGTCCAGCTTGTCATGGCCGGACTGCTCTGGCTGACCTGTTTCGTCGGGCTGACGCTGGTCCTGTTCGCAGGCCGCCTGGCCTTCGCGATCCGCCGCAACGGCTGGAAGGCCGGAGCCCTCGAATGGCTGACGACAAACATGCCGCCCCATGTCGAGCCGGCCGTCGCCGCCAACCGCGAATGGCTGCGCACGCTGCGCTCCGGCCCGTCGGCCATCGTGGCGCGCACCGTCGGTGGCGCGAGCGGGCCGAAGATCGCCCGCCTGCTGAAGCCGGTCGACAGTCCCGCCGGCGGTAATGACGACGAGAGGCCGGCCAGGCCGGACGCGGCGGAGCCGCCGCCGTTCGATCCCGCCCCGCTGACGACGGCGGCGAAGGCCTGCGCCACGCCGATCGGCGGCCTGGCGGGCATCAGCTTCGTCACCAACATGCTGATGCTGACCGGCCCCTTGTTCATGCTGCAGGTCTACGACCGGGTACTCACCAGCAAGAGCGTGCCGACGCTGGCCGCCCTGATGGGGCTGGTCGCCTGCATGTTCGCCTTCATGGGCGCGCTCGAGCTGATCCGCTCGCGCATCCTGGTGCGGGTCGCGCTGCGCCTTGACCGCATCCTCAGCGAGCATGTCTTCCAGCATGTCGTGCGGGTCGCGCCGTCGGACGGAAGCGGACGCCGCACCCGGCTGATCCACGATCTCGATCACATCCGCAACTTCGTGGCCGGACCGGCGCCCTCGGCATTCCTCGACCTGCCGTGGACGCCGATCTATTTCCTCGTCATCTTCCTGTTCCACTGGGTGCTGGGCGTGGTCGCCCTGACAGGCGCGGCCGTCCTGGTCGGCCTGTCGCTGATCAACGAAGTGCTGTCGCGCAAGCCGGTGGCGGAGGCCGCGCAGCAATTGTCGCGCGGGATCAGTCTCGCCGACGCCGGGCGGCGTAATGCGGAATCGCTGCAGGCCATGGGCATGGCGCTCGACTATCAGCGCTGCTGGCAGAAGACCCATCGCGACGGCCTGGCGAAACAGGCGAGAGCCGGCGACATTGCCGGAACGCTGTCGGTCGCCACGCGCGTCATCCGCCTGTTCCTGCAATCCTTCATGCTGGGCGCCGGCGCCTATTTCGCGATCCAGAACGAGATCACCGCCGGCGTGATCATCGCCGTCTCCATCATCATGGCCCGCGCGCTGGCGCCGATCGAGCAGGTCGTCGGCCAGTGGCGCAACCTGATCGGCGCGCGCCAGGGGCTGGACCGCATCCAGGCGGCGCTCGCCGACCGGCCGGACTATTCCGGCCGTATCCGCCTGCCCCGTCCGAAAGGCCACATCTCCGTGGAGAACCTGTTCGCCGGCGCGCCGGGGCGGCAGGACCCGATCATCAAGGGTATCGATTTCCGCCTGGAGCCCGGCGACGTTCTCGTCGTCATCGGAGCCAACGCCACCGGCAAGTCGACGCTGGCACGTGCGCTGGTCGGCGTCTGGCAGCCGCTGCGGGGCGCCGTGCGGCTCGACGGCGCCGCCCTGCCGCAGTGGCTGCCCGGCCAGCTCGGCCGCCAGATCGGCTATCTGCCCCAGAACGTCGAGCTGTTCGAGGGCAGCATCGCGGCCAACATCGCCCGCTTCGCCGCCGACGCCGATCCCGGCGCAGTGGTCGCGGCGGCCCGCAAGGCCCACGCCCACGACATGATTTTGCAGCTGCCCGACGGCTACGCCACGCGCATCGGCGAGGACGGCACGGTTCTGTCCGCCGGCCAGCGCCAGCGTATCGGCCTCGCCCGGGCGTTCTTCGGCGACCCGGCCTTCATGGTGCTCGACGAGCCCAACGCCAACCTCGACCCGGAGGGCGATGCCGCTCTGTTCAAGGCCATCGAATGCGCCCGGCAGGATCGTCGTACCATCGTCGTCATCGCCCACAAGGCCAACATGGTCCGCGCCGCCAACAAGCTTCTGCTTCTCTCCGACGGCCGCCAGGCCGCCTTCGGGCCGCGCGACGAGATTCTGCTCAGGAGCCAGAACGCTCTGAACGCCAACTTGAACCCGACCGTCAATCCAGCCATGGGCCGCAAGACGAATGTCAGTCCACTCAAACCTGTCGTATCCAACCAGCCGGCCTGACGACGCCTTCGCCGCGGAATCCCAGATCGGCCGATATCTGCGCCTCGGCGCCGTGATGGTCCTGCTCCTCGTGGTCGGGCTCGGCGGCTGGCCCGCCGTCACGTCGATCGAGGGCGCCGTCGTCGCCTCCGGCCTCGTCGCGGCGGAATCCGACAGCCGTTCGGTGCAGCATCTGAACGGCGGCGTCATCACCGACATCCTCGTGCGCGACGGCGACCGGGTGAATGCGGGCGACGTCCTTATCCTGCTCGACGCGGCGCAGATCCGCGAGCAGATCGAGGGCCTGAGCGCGCAGATTGCCGCTGCGGAAGAAGAGTCCACGCTGCTCGCGCGCGAGATGGAAAGCCTGGTCGGACTGGAAGCGAAGGGCCTTGTGACCAAATCGCGGATTACTGCGCTCAAGCGCCAGAAGGCGAAGATCGACGGCGAGCGCGGCCGCCTCATCGCCGAGCAGGCGCGCATCGACAACGACCTGCAGCGCGTCTCGGTGCGCGCGCCGATTTCCGGCACGGTTCACAATCTGGCGTTCCGTACGCTGGGCGGCGTCATCGCGCCGGGCCAGGAAATCCTCAGGATCGTGCCCGTCGATGACCGGATGGTCGTCACCGCCCGCCTCGATCCTGCCGATGTCGACCAGGTGTTCCGCGGCCAGCCGGTATCCGTCCGCCTCCCCGGCCTCGACATGCGCACGATGCCGGAACTCGCCGGTACGGTGGAGACGGTGTCGGCGGATCTCACCCACGACCCGGACCGACGCTCGTCGTTCTACGAGGTGCGCATCGTGCTCGACGATGAACAGCCTCGGGAATATGACGGATTCGAACTCGTTCCGGGCATGCCGGCCGAGACCTTCATCCGCACCCGGTCGCGCACGGTGCTGAGCTATCTTCTGCAGCCGGTCACGGACCAGCTTCGCCGCGCATTCCGCGAGCAGTAACGGGCTCAGGCGAGAAGGTCGCGATAGGTCTCGCGCAATACGTTCTTCTGCACCTTGCCCATCGTGTTGCGCGGCAGTTCGTCGACGAAGACGATCCTCTTCGGCTGCTTGAAGCGCGCGAGCGTTTCTCCGATCGCGGACATGATGTCGGCCTCGCTCACATCGCCGTCGCGGACGACCGCGGCGACCACGCCTTCTCCG
>DATHRP010000002.1:0-1669 GCA_035465195.1 Afifellaceae bacterium
ATCGCCGATACCGAGGTCGATCACGTGATTACCACCGGCCTCGGCGATCTTCTCAAATGGCCCAAGGGCGTCATCACCAACCTCGTGATGCGCCACGTCAAGAAGGCCGTCCCGCGCTATCGCCTGCCGGGCAGCGTGACATTCAAGCGCGCGCTGCGCATGGGCGGCGGCAAGAAGCTGGCGCACGTCGACATGGGCTTCGCCGATATCGCCTACCTGCAGTACACGGGTGGCACGACCGGCGTATCGAAAGGCGCGATGCTGAGTCATCGCAACATGATCTACAACGTGCAGCAGACCATCGTCTGGCAGGCCGATGCCTACGCCGGCGTGGAACCGATCGTCGCCATCACGGCGCTGCCGCTGTACCACATATTTTCGCTGCAGGGGAACTGTCTTACCGTGATGGCGCAGGGCGGCGAAAACGTCCTGATCACGAACCCGCGCGATTTCGAAGGATTCGCCAGGGAAATCGCCCGTCACAAGTTCAACCTGTTCACGGGTGTCAACACGATGTTCGCGTCGCTCATGCACACGCCCGCCTTCGACAAGGTCGACTTCAGCTACCTGCGCGTTTGCATCGGCGGCGGCATGGCCGTGCAGCCGGCCGTCGCGAAGGAGTGGAAGAAGAAGACCGGTACTACCATCCTGCAAGGCTACGGCCTGACCGAGACCTCGCCTGCCGCCATCGTCTGTCGCATCGACGATGAGTTCACGGGCACGATCGGACTGCCTATCCCGTCGACCGAGGTGATGATCGCGGGCGACGACGGCAACCCGTTGCCCATCGGCGAAATCGGTGAGATCTGCATCAAGGGACCGCAGGTGATGGAAGGCTACTGGCAGCGCCCCGCGGAAACCGCCGAGGTCATGCTGCCCGGCGGCTGGCTCCGCACCGGCGACGTCGGCCGCATGGACGATGGCGGCTTCATCTTCATCGAGGACCGCAAGAAGGACATGATCCTGGTGTCGGGTTTCAACGTGTACCCGAACGAGATCGAGAATGTCGTCGTCGAACTCGACGGCGTGCTCGAAGCCGCCGCCATCGGCGTTCCCGACGAACGCTCCGGTGAAGTCGTCAAGATCTTCGCCGTGCGCAAGGACCCGAGCGTGACCGAGGAAATGATTCTCGAGCACTGCCGCAAGAACCTGACGGGCTACAAGCGCCCCAAATCGGTCGAGTTCCGCGACGAACTGCCGAAGACGAACGTCGGCAAGATCCTGCGCCGCGCATTGCGCGACTAGCGCGCCTCCAGAAGTTCGATTTCCAGCAGGCGGCACTCCGCGACGACCGGCGGCGTGCCGCCGCCATGTGTCTCGGCGTCGGCCCAGTCCACGTCGCCCAGCCGGAAGGACTGCATGCGTTCGCCGCCATGACCGTCCGACTCGAGCCATGCACAGGGTTCCAGGTAGACGAGCACCCGATCGTGATGCGCGTGCAACGGCTGGGTCTCGCCGGCCCGGATCGTCTGTTTCAGGACCCTGACGCGATTGTTCTCGAGGACCTTTTCGTCGACGTGTGGCGCCACGTAGACCGGGTCGAGCGGCCTTGGCACGGTCGAGGCGGCGACGACGGCTGCAAGCAGTAACAGTGGCAGGAGCGCAAGGGACTTGTTCATGGTCAACGCCTCCGGCCGGGCGGCCTGCCGCCCTGCCGCGGATGGCTACT
>DATHRP010000003.1:0-2511 GCA_035465195.1 Afifellaceae bacterium
CGACCAGCCGTCGCCAAGGCCCTGCCTCAGCGTCCAGATCAGCGCGTCCCCGACCGTTTCGTAGTGCCGGTCTTGCACGCCGTAGTCCGCGTGTCGCCGGCCAAGTTCGCTGAGAACGGGGACGATGGTCTCGACCTCGTCCAGTGCGCTGACCACGGCCGACAATGAACTGATCAGCCTGGTATGCTGGGCGTCCATGTCGGTGTTCTCGAACAATGTCCGGATCTCCGGATCGAGCTCGAACAGCCGTTTGTAGAACAGTTGGGCGGCGGCCGCCGCGATCGGCACGACCTGCCGCCAGGTCTCCCGGACGAGATGCTTCTGCTGTGGGGTCATGGTTTGCTCCGTTTGTTGTCGACCTCAGGCAGTCCGGGTGATAAAGGTTGCAGATCATCAGATAAAATGAATAATAAAGATACTTTCTTTCTCTAATAGAGATATTGGAATGGACCTTTACGATCTCAGGATCTTTGCCGCGGTGGTCCGCGAAGGCGGCGTGACCCGTGCCTCGGAGAAACTGCACCGCGTGCAGTCGAACGTGACGACGCGGATTCGCCAGCTCGAGGAAAAGCTTGGCGTCCAGCTCTTCCTGCGCGAAGGCAAGCGGCTGGTGTTGGCGCCGGCCGGCCATGTGCTGCTCGGTTATGCCGATCGCCTGCTGGACCTCGCCGAGGAAGCCCGCGCGGCCGTGCATGGTTCCGTGCCGAGCGGCACGTTCCGCCTCGGCGCCATGGAGAGCACTGCCGCGGTCCGGCTGCCGGCACCGATGGCGGAGTTCAACCGGCTTTATCCCGACGTGACACTGGAATTGCGCACGGGCAACCCGGCGCAATTGTCGGCCGCCATCCTTGCCGGCGAGATCGATGCCGCGCTGGTTGCCGAGCCCGTCGCCGAGTTCCAGTTCGAGTCGGTCGTGGCCTTCAGCGAACGGCCGGTGCTGGTGACGGCCGCGCCGCATCCGGGCGTCGAACCCTCCGGCCCGCTGCCGAAGACGGTGATCGTCTTCGAACATGGCTGCCCGCACCGGCGGCGGCTGGAGGCCTGGTATGCGGTGCGCGGCGAAGTGCCGGAGCGCACCATCGAGCTCGGTTCCTACCACGCCATGCTGGGCTGCGTGCTCGCTGGCATGGGCGCGGCGCTGTTGCCGGAAAGCGTTCTGGAGACCTTTCCCGAGAGCCGACGCTTGCAGGTCCACCCGCTGCCGGACGGCGAGAACTGCCTCCGCACCCTGCTGATCTGGCGACGCGGCGCAAGCGGACCGAACGTCGCCGCGCTCCGGAAGATCCTGACGGAAAACCGCGCCGATTGACGGACAGGCGCCTATGCCGTCCAAATGGCCTCTAAACACAGGGAGGACGGCATGCAGGAACTGTGGCGCCTGTCGGCGGCGGAGGCGTCGGCGAAGGTGAAGGCGCGCGAGATCTCGGCGCGAGAGATCACGGAAAGCGCGCTCGGACGCCTGGAAGCGGCCAATCCGGCGATCAACGCAGTGGTTGACGCGTTTCCCGATGAGTCCCTGGCCGCTGCAGACGCGCTCGACGAGCGGCTGGCGAAGGGCGGGGACGGCGGCCTGCTTGCCGGTGTGCCCGTCACGATCAAGTGCAATACGGACCAGACCGGCCACGCCTCGACAAACGGCCTGGTGCTGCAGCGCGACCTGATCGCGTCGGAGGACAATCCGATCGTCGCCAACATCAGAAAGGCCGGGGCCATCATTGTCGGTCGCACCAACACGCCGGCCTTTTCGCTGCGCTGGTTCACCCGCAACAATCTGCACGGCCACACCCGCAATCCGCGCGACCCGGCGCTGACGCCGGGCGGTTCGTCCGGCGGCGCGGCCGCCGCCGTCGTCGCCGGTATCGGCGCCATCGGCCACGGCACCGATATCGGCGGCTCGATCCGCTATCCCGCCTATGCCTGCGGCGTGCACGGCCTGCGCCCGACGCTGGGCCGCCTCCCGGCGGTCAATTTCTCTGCGCCGGACCGGCATGTCGGCGCGCAGATCATGGCCGTCTCGGGTCCGATCGCCCGCACCGTCGAGGACCTCCGTCTCGGCCTTCTGGCGATGGCGGCTGAGGATCTCCGCGACCCGTGGTGGGTGCCCGTGCCGTACGATCTCGGTGAGACGCCGAAACGGGCGGCGCTGACGGTGGCGCCGGAGGGGCTTGCCGTGGCGCCGGCGGTGGAAGCGGCCCTGCGCGATGCCGCCGACAGATTGCGGGATGCCGGCTGGAGCGTGGACGAGGTCGAGTGCCCGCCGTTCCGCGAGCCGGCGCGGCTGCAGGCGATCCTCTGGCTCGCCGAGTTCCGCCGCGCGGCGGCCGCCATGGTCGAGGAGGAAGGCGAGCCGGATTCGCAGTTCGTCTATGCCCAGATGTGCGAACTGTGCGCTGAGCCCGGCCTGAACGACGTCCTCGACACGCTTCAGCAGCGCCTGACGCTCACCCGGCAGTGGCAGATGTTCCTGCAGGACTATCCGGTTCTGCTCTGCCCGGTCTCCGCCGAACTGCC
>DATHRP010000004.1:0-3328 GCA_035465195.1 Afifellaceae bacterium
TATTGCAGCGCGGCGCCGCGGTTGATCTCGCGGGGCGACCTGCCGAAGGATCGCGCCTGATGTCGATTGATCGCGACAAACAGAGCATGGCCGGGTGCGCCGCCTGCCCGGACGTACTATGATTGTAAAGGGTGCATCCGATGCAGCCGGACCGGATCGAGAATGGATATCGAAAGATGAGCAGCCCGGAAATCGGAATCCGACCCGCCACGCCCGGCGATGCGGCGGAACTGGCGGTCCTGATCAACTATGCTGGCGAAGGGCTGCCCGTCTATCTGTGGGAGCGCATGGCGGAGCCCGGCGAAACGCCCTGGGATGTCGGCAAGCGCCGCGCGCTGCGCGAAGAGGGCGCGTTTTCATACCGCAATGCGGTCGTCGCCGAGCAGGCCGGCGAAGTCGTCGGAGCGCTTGTCGGCTACCGGATTGCCGACGAGCCCGAGGTCATCGATGACACTGTGCCGGCCATGTTCGTTCCGCTTATCGAACTGGAAAACCTCGTCCCGGGCACTTGGTACGTCAACGTCCTGGCCGTGCGGCCGGAACTTCGGGGCAAGGGCTTCGGCTCGCGCCTGCTTGACATCGCTGGCGAGCGCGCCGCCGAATCCGGATGCACGGGCCAGAGCATCATCGTGTCGGACGCCAATCATGGAGCCCGCAAGCTCTATGAGCGTCACGGCTTCCGGCAGGTGGCCGAACGGCCGATGGTCAAGGATGACTGGGACAATCCCGGCCGGAACTGGGTGCTGCTCGAGAAGTAGCCGGGCGCCACCCGACATCGCGGTTGGCGCATCGCTGCTTCCTCAATAATATCGCACGATGTCCTGCATCGCGCGCACACGGCTGTATCCTCTATCGGCTTCCGCACCGGAACCCGGATCGCGGCGGTGCCTGCGCCCACCGGAACCGGTTTCGGTCCCAGGGCGCGCCCAGTGAGACCGGGCGTCCTGATCGTTTTCTATACCTTGGTCGTCCTGTTGCCGTTGGCGCTCGCCTGGCTGCGCGTCAGCCCGCCACGATCACTGCTCGACGAATTGGCCTCCGGCGCCGGGCTTCTCGCATTTGCGATCATCCTGGTGGAGTTCATCCTGTCCGGCCGCTTCCGCTCCATTTCCGGCCGGATCGGAATGGATGTCACCATGCGCTTCCACCAGTTGCTGGCACGCACCGCCCTGGCGCTGGCGCTGCTTCATCCGTTCCTCTATCGCGCGCCCTTCGCGGCCCAGCGCCCCTGGGATACCAGCCGCGAACTCACGCTGACCGACGAAATCACCGCACTTTCCAGCGGGGCGCTGGCCTGGGTGCTTCTGCCGACCTTCGTCCTGCTTTCCGTTGGCCGCGACCAGCTGGCCTACCGCTACGAGACATGGCGGCTGATGCACGGCCTCGGCGCAATGCTGATAGCCGCACTCGTCCTTCATCACACATTGAGTGCCGGACGCTACAGCCAGGATCCGGCCCTGGCCGGCGTCTGGCTGGTAATGGCCGCAACGGCGCTCCTGTCCATGCTCTACGTCTATATGATCGAGCCGCTCCTGAAGCTGAGGAAGCGTTGGGGCGTGGTGTCGGTCAGGCCCATCGCCCTGAAAACATGGGAACTGGTGCTAGAACCGTCGGGCCATGACGGACTTGCGTATGACGCCGGCCAGTTCGTCTGGCTCAATGTCGGCCACAGCCCGTTCTCGCTCAACGAGAATCCATTCTCGATCAGTTCCGCTCCGGCTTCCGGCAAGCGGATTGAATTCGTGATCAAGGATGTCGGCGATTTCACCGGGGCGGTCGGCCGGATCGAGCCCGGCACGCGCGCCTACGTCGACGGGCCGCACGGCAACCTGGTGATTGCCGGCCGAACCGAACCCGGCATCGCGCTGATCGCCGGCGGCGTCGGCATCGCGCCGCTCCTCGGTATCCTTCGCCAATTGCGGCTGGACGAGGACAGCCGCCCCACGGTCCTGGTCTATGGCAACCGGGTGAGGGAGCAGATCGCGTATCCCGACGAGCTTGATGCGCTGGCCCGCGATCACGGTACGAAGATCATCCACGCCGTTTCCGAGCCTCCCGACGCATGGATGGGCCACGTCGGCATGGTCGATGACGGCATGATCCGGGAGGCCTTCGGTTCTCCGGAAATGAAGCGATGGCTCTATGTCCTGTGCGGGCCGCCGGTGATGATGGATATCGTCGAAGACTGCCTGATCGATCTGGGCGTTCCGGCCCATCAGATCATCGCAGAGAGGTTCAAATATGACTGACTGGCTCGAGCGGATACCGACGCACCGGAGGGTCATTCTGCTGTTCTGGTTATTGAACGCCGTGCTCGTCATGGCACTCTTCGCCTTCGCGCTCCGGAACTGGCTCTGGGCCGCCTGAAAGTCTAGGATGCCGGGAGACCGACATCGCTCCGACCCGATCGCGCGCAAGGAAATATTCAGCCATGTCTACACGGGAAACACCCACATGCAGGATTATCCGTCCGGACAGCACCTACCGCGGAGCGCAGGGCTTCGATTATTTCGCCGGTATCGCCCGTGAAACGGTGGGCTCGACCGGCATCTGCATGCACCTGCTGACCATCGAGCCGGGCCAACGCGCCAAGGCGCACAAGCACGAGCACCACGAAACGGCCATCTACGTTCTCGACGGCGAGGCGCAGATGTGGTTCGGCGAAAAACTCGAGGAACTTATGCATCTGAAGGCCGGCGACCTGCTCTACATTCCGGCGAACATGCCGCATCTGCCGGCCAATTTCGGCGACAGGCCCTGCACGGCCGTGATTGCCCGCACCGACCCGAACGAGCAGGAAAGCGTCGTCCTGTTGCCGGAACTGGATGCCCTGGCCGGCTAGCGCAGCCACGGGCCTGAAGCGATTGATCCGATGAGCGGATCCGGCCACCCCGCGGCATCCGCCACCCTCAGCCTGTTCCTCTCAGGCGATGTCATGCTGGGGCGTGGGGTCGACCAGATACTCCCCCATCCCGGCGATCCGGCGATCTTCGAACCGGGCGCCGGATCGGCGCGGTACTATGTCCATCTCGCCGAGCGCCGATCCGGTCCGGTGCCGGCGCCCGTCGGTCTCGGCTATGTCTGGGGCGACGGGCTCGACGAACTCGACCGGCGCAAACCGGATCTCCGGCTGATCAATCTCGAGACCGCCGTCACGCGTTCCGGCACTGCCGATCCGAAGGGCATCAATTACCGCATGAACCCGGAGAATATCGGCGTCCTCGAGGCTGCCGGAATCGACGCCTGCGTGCTCGCCAACAATCACGTTCTCGACTGGGGGGCTGACGGCCTGCTGGAAACACTGGCAACGCTGGAGAAGACCGGTATC
>DATHRP010000005.1:0-11168 GCA_035465195.1 Afifellaceae bacterium
AGAACGCGCGCCGAGGTATTGCCGCCGCTGGTGGCGCTGTGTGACATTTCCGGCTCGATGAGCCAGTATTCGCGGATGATGTTGCATTTCCTGCATGCCCTGACGGAGCATCGCCGGCGGGTGCATACATTCGTGTTCGGAACGCGGCTCACCAACGTGACGCGGCAATTGCGCATGAAGGACCCGGACGAGGCGCTGGCGGGCTGTTCCGACGTGGTGGTCGACTGGTCAGGCGGGACGCGGCTCGCCAGCGCGCTGCATGCCTTCAACCGCGACTGGTCGCGGCGCGTGCTCGGCCAGGGCGCGACGGTACTGCTGATCACCGACGGGCTGGAGCGCGACGGAGACGTGGACCTGGCGCACGAAATGGACCGGCTGCACCGGTCCTGCCGCAAGCTGATCTGGCTCAACCCGCTGCTGCGTTTCGACGGGTTCCAGGCGAAGGCCTACGGTATCCGCACGATGCTGCCGCATGTCGACGCCTTCCGCTCGATCCATTCGCTGGCGGCGATCGGCGACCTGGTCAAGGCGCTGTCGGCGGAAGAGCGCGGACGCAATCACGATCCAAGGCGGTTCCTCAACGCCGCCTGACGAGCGAGGAGACAGGTCATGAGTGAGCAACAACTGGCGCTCAGCGAAGACGACATCCTGCAGACGGCGGAAGCCTGGGCCGGCGAGGGCCGCGAGGTGGCGCTGGCCACGGTGGTGGAGACATGGGGCTCGGCGCCGCGCCCGGTCGGCAGCCACCTGGTGATCGACGGCGAAGGTAATTTCGAGGGTTCCGTCTCCGGCGGCTGCGTGGAAGGCGCGGTGATCGGCGAGGCGATCGACGTCATCGGCAGCGGCAAGCCGAAAATGCTGGAATTCGGCGTCGCCGACGAGACGGCCTGGCGGGTCGGCCTGTCGTGCGGCGGCCGGATCAAGGTCTATGTGGAGCGGGTGGTCTGATGCGGATCGCCACCCTCAAGGCCGTCAACGCGGCACGACGCAGCCGCGAGGCAATCGTGCTGGTGACCGATACGCAAAGCGGCGAGGAACGCGTGGTCGCGCAGGACAGGTTCGGGACCGATCCGCTGGCCGAGACTATCGCCGATCGTCTGCGGACTGCGAAATCCGGCATGCTCGATGACGGGCATACATTCCTCACCGTCCACGTGCCGCCGCCGCGGCTGGTGGTGATCGGCGCCGTGCATATCAGCCAGGCGCTGGCGCCGATGGCGCGGATCGCCGGGCTCGACATGCGGGTGATCGACCCACGCACGGCATTCGCCACCCCGGAGCGGTTTCCCGACGTGACCCTGCATGCCGAATGGCCGGAGGAGGTGCTGGCGGCGGAGCCGCTCGACGCCTATACGGCGCTGGCGGCGATCACCCACGATCCCAAGATCGACGACATGCCGCTGTTGGCGGCGTTGAAGGCGGGCTGCTTCTATATCGGCGCGCTGGGCAGCCGCAGGACCCATGCAACGCGGTGCGAGCGGCTGAAGGAGCAGGGCGCAACGGCCGACGACCTTGCCCGCATCCACGCGCCGATCGGACTCGACATCGGCGCCCAGTCGCCGGCCGAGATCGCCGTGGCGGTGCTGGCTGAGGTGATCGCGGCGCTGCGCCGCCGGCCGGCGGAGAAAAGGGCGGCCGCTGGAAATTCGGCTCGATCCCGACCGGCGAGGCGGACGGGGCGATCCTGGCCCATTCGGTGAAGCTTGCCGGCAAGACCCTCAGGAAAGGCGCGCGGCTCGCCGCCGCCGATATGGCGGCGCTTTCGGAGGCCGGGGTGACGGAAGTGATCTGCGCCCGGCTGGAGCCCGGCGACGTGCACGAGGACGAGGCGGCGGAACGCGTCGCCCGCCTTGCCGCCGGCCCGGGCGTGCGGGTGGAGGCGCCGTTCACCGGCCGGAGCAACCTCTATTCAGAACATGCCGGCGTGCTGGTCGTCGACGGCGATGCGGTCGACGCGCTGAACCGGATCGACCCGGGGCTGACCTTCGCGACGCTTCCGGCCTTCTCGGCGGTGGAAGCCGGGCGGATGGTCGCGACGGCCAAGATCATTCCCTTCGCGGTGCCGCGCGCGGTAATGGAGGCGTTGCCGGCGCGCGGTGAACGCCCTGTCCTGCGCGTTGCGCCGTTCACCGTAAAGCGTGTCGGGCTGATCCAGACCGAACTGTCGAGCCTGAAGCCGAGCGTTCTGGACAAGACGCGGCGGGTGACCGAGCGGCGGCTGGAGATCGCTTCCGCGGCTGTGGTCGCCGAGCGGCGGGTGTCGCATGCGAGTGCGGAGGTCGCGGCCGCGATCGAGGATCTCGCGGGCGAAGGGGTGGACCTGATCTTGATCTTCGGCGCGTCGGCGATCATCGACGCCAACGACGTCATTCCGACGGCGCTCCGGGCCTCCGGCGGCGAGGTGATCCATTTCGGCATACCGGTCGATCCCGGCAACCTGCTGCTCACCGGCCGCCACGGCACCGTTCCGGTCCTCGGCGCACCGGGCTGCGCTCGCTCGCCGAAGGAGAACGGATTCGACTGGGTGCTGACCCGGCTCCTGGCCGGTCTCGAGGTTTCGCCGCTCGATCTCACCGGCATGGGCGTCGGCGGCCTGCTGATGGAGATCGTCTCGCGGCCGCAGCCGCGCGAGCCGGTGTCCGGCGACGGTCCGGTGGCGGCGATCCTGCTGGCCGCCGGCCAGTCGCGCCGGATGGGCCGGCAGAACAAGCTGCTGGCGGAGTTCGGCGGCGAGCCGCTTGTCAGGCGGTCGGCGAAGGCGGCGCTCGCCTCGAAGGCCTCGCCGGTGATCGTGGTGACGGGTCATATGGACGGCAAGATTCGCGCCGCGCTGGACGGCCTGGACGTGACGTACGCGCACAATGCCGACTATGCCGAGGGGCTTGCCTCGTCGCTGAAGCGGGGGCTGGATGACGTGCCGGCTGACTGTGCCGCGGCGCTGATCATGCTGGCCGACATGCCGGCTATCGATGCGGCCGCGCTGGACAGGCTGCTCGACGCTTTCGACCCGGCCGCCGGCCGGTCGATCGTGCTGCCGACGGCGGCCGGCAAGCGCGGCAACCCAGTGATCTGGGCGCGGGAGCACTTCGCCGAGCTGCACGGGCTCACCGGCGATACCGGCGCGCGGCACCTGCTGGCGATGCACGAGGACGCGGTCGCGCGGGTGGAGATCGGCGAGGAGGCGCTGACGGACGTCGACACGCCGGAAGCGCTGGAGGCGGCGGGGGGCCGCCTGCCGGAGAGCGAGTGAGCCGGCGGCGGTAAAGGTCTCTGAACCCTGTGGGCAGAAAGTCGGAGGCGTTAGCGGAGCGTTACCGATTGCCCCGGATGCTGGCCCGGTCAGTACAAGAAGAGCCGCGTTCGCGGGCCGGAACATGGAACGACAGCTCATCATCAACGGCAATCCGCTGGAGCGGCAGGCCGGCTGCAGCCGCGCGGTGCGCGTCGGCCCGTTCATCAGCGTCGGTGCGACCGCGCCGGTCGACCGCTACGGCAACACGGTGGGAATCGGCGATGCGGCGGAGCAGGCGCGGCAGTGCCTCGACATCATCGATGCGGCGTTGCGCGCCGCCGGCGCCTGACTGGACGATATCGTCCGCACACGATTCCTGTTGACCGACATCAATGTATGGCCAGAAGTGATGACCGTAAGGAAACACTATCTGGGTTCGGCCGCACCGGTTGACACGGTCGTGGAAGTCGCACGATTCCTGAACCCGGAATGGCTGATCGAGGTGGAAGCGGATGCGGTGGTCGCGGAGAACAAGAACGGTGCCGACGATGCTGGCGACGGTATGGGTGACCGTTTTGGCCGTGCCGGCTTCGCGGGCCGATGAGACGAGTATCGATATTGGCAGGGGGCTGGCGGAACAGATCTGCGCACGCTGCCATGCTATCGGACCCGGCGGCGAAAGCACCCATCCCGATGCGCCCGCGTTTCGCACGCTGCACGAGCGGTATCCCGTCGATGCGCTGGAAGAGGCGCTGACGGAAGGGATCGTGACAGGCCACCCGGACATGCCCGAAGTCAGCTTCGATCCGGACGACGCCGGGGCGCTGATCGATTACATGATCTCCGTGCAGGAGTGGTGAGGCCGCCCGCAGTTTGTTAGCACTCTGCTAGTACGGCTGCCAAGCTATTGAAATCGTTTGTTAATTTATGGAAGCGATCCTAAGATGAGGCGAATCCTGTCTGGAGTCGTCAACGGAAAGGGATCGTTGCAATGTCGTATGAGGTCAAGGTCGACGAAGCGTTCGCTCAACAGATGGCGGGTTACGGTCTGACGACCGCCAACATTCTCTACCACCTTCCCGACCATCCCGGGCTGCTGCAGAACTTCGTCTGGCAGTTCCACGATATCGCACCCGACTATCCGCGGCTCTACCGTTTCCTGGATTTCTGGGCGAACGAGATCGACGGGGCGATCCATTCCGTCGAAGTGGCTCACCGACGCCTGGTCTCGGCGGCCGAGGTGAGGGCAGCCCGTTTCGAGGGACGTATCCACTGACGGATCATAATCGACTTGAAGTTGTGAATATTTACAACCTCTACCAATAAACGCTTATATTCGGCGACCAGCCGTTGAAACCTATGCGCGATTTCCGGGGATCGAAATGCTTGACATTCCCGGTCCAAAATCGCGATAACGATTTCGTGATAACAAGAAAACTCGCGTAACAAGAAGACCATAGCGGGAAAACTTCAAATAGAGGCGGAAAAATTCGCCCGTCGGGTAAGTGAAGCTTCCCGGTGCACGACGTTCACGCATCTTTTTTGGATTAGAAGGCTGAGGTTTAATGAATATCGGGGTTGTGGCTCGAAAGAGCGGGTTGCCTGCAAAGACAATTCGATACTACGAGGACATCGGACTAGTGAAGGCGGACAGAAGGCCGAACGGCTATCGCGACTATTCCGAAGAGCATCTCAACACGTTGCGCTTCCTGGCCCGGGCACGTTCGCTCGGATTCTCGATCGAGGACTGCCGGCAGCTTCTGTCGCTTTACGAGGACAGGGACAGGGCGAGCAGCGACGTGAAGACGCTCGCCATCTCCCACATCCGTGAAGTCGAGCGGAAGATCGAGGACCTGGAGGGGATCCGGGCAACGCTGTCATCGCTGGTGGAGGCCTGCCAGGGCGACCAGCGGCCCGACTGTCCGATCCTCTTCGATCTTGCCGGCCGCGGCTGAGGCAGCGCTCCTCGGTCGATCAATCCCATCGTCCTGAAACTGGCGTGCCCGGAACGGCCGATCACGACGTGATCGTGCACGGCAATGCCGAGGGGCCGGGCGGCGTCGACGATGGTCCGGGTCATCCGGACGTCGGCGTCTGACGGCGTCGGGTCGCCCGAGGGATGGTTGTGCACGAGGATGACTGCCGTCGCCGACAGTTCCAGGGCACGTCGGACGATCTCGCGGGGATAGACCGGCGTATGATCGACGGTTCCGCGCTGCTGGACCTCGTCGGCGATCAGCACGTTCTTCTTGTCGAGGAACAGGATGCGGAACTGCTCGCGGCTCTCGTGGGCCATCGCCGTGCGGCGATAGTCGAGCACCGCCGACCAGGACGACAGAACCTGACGGCCGAGGATCTGCTCGCGTCCGAGCCTTTCGGCAAAGGCGCGGATCAGCTTCAGGTCCGCCACCGCGACGTCGCCGATGCCGTCCAGCTTCTTCAACTCCGCGGGGTCGGCGGCAAGGACGCCGGCAAGCGAGCGGAACCGGCCGATCAGCGCCTTGGCGCAGGGCTTGGTGTCGCGACGGGGCAGGGCGCGGAACAGCGCCATCTCCAGAAGTTCGTAGTCGGCGAGCGCCTCCGCGCCGGCGGTCATAAAGCGTTCGCGCAGCCGTCTGCGGTGACCGGCATGATCGCTGCCGGCGGCGGCTGTCGCGTCAATCCTCTCCGACAGGCCTGGATTGCGCTTTTCCGCCATGGCGTCATCCGGATCGCGACGGCTTTCAGAACAGGCCGGCCGGCGAGGTGGTGAAAATCTCCACGCCGTCGTCGGTGACGCCGACGGTATGCTCGAACTGCGCGGAGAGCGAACGATCGCGGGTCACCGCCGTCCAGCCGTCCGACAGGAGCTTCACGTGCGGGCGGCCGAGGTTGATCATAGGCTCGATGGTGAAGATCATGCCGGTTTCCAGCGCGATCCCTTCGCCCTTGCGGCCGTAATGGAGAATATTGGGCGGTTCATGGAAGGCTTCGCCGACGCCGTGGCCGCAGAAATCGCGCACGACGGAACAGCGCTCCGCCTCGGCAAAGCTCTGGATCGCGAAGCCGATTTCGCCGAGGGTGGCGCCGGGCCGGACGACCGCGATGCCGCGATTGAGAGCCTCGAGCGTCACCTCGATCAGCCGCTCGGCCGCCCGCTTGAGGTTTCCCACCGCGTACATGCGGCTGGAGTCGCCATGCCAGCCGTCGACGATCAGAGTGACATCGATGTTGAGGATGTCGCCCTCCTTCAGCGGCTTCTCATTGGGAATACCGTGGCAGACGACATGATTGACCGACGTGCAGCACGACTTGCGGTAGCCGCGATAGTTGAGCGTCGCCGGGATGGCGCCGTGGTCCATCGCGAATTGCAGAACGAAATCGTCGATTTCCTGCGTGGTCATTCCGGGCCGGACCATGCCGTGCAGCAGGTCCAGGCATTCGGCGGTCAGCCGGCCGGCCTTGCGCATTCCGGCAAAGCCGTTTGCTCCGTAGTGCTTGATATTGTGGCGGGCCGCCAATGTCTCCTGAGATGTGGTGTGCATCTTGTTCCCGGGGGCTTGCACCATACGCTTCCGTTCGGTCCGTCTTAGCGGCAAACGCCTGGCTTGAATACCGTCTTCTCGCCGGTCATTCATCGATCGGCACCGGCGCGGCGAGGGCAATTCCGGCTTCGCTGACCGTGCACGACCATGCCAGCATCTCGACGCCGGCGCGCCGGGCCGCGTCGAACGCGTCGCCATAGGCCGGGTCGATGTCACGGGCGAGCCGGAAGGCGCGGCCGTCGTCGCGCTGGACGACAAACAGCATAACGGCGCGGTTTCCCGCCTCGGCCTGGCGCGCCAGTTCGCCGAGATGCTTGGCGCCGCGGGCAGTGCGGCAGTCGGGAAACTCGACCAGCCCGCGACTGCGCAGCAGGTGGACGTTCTTGACCTCCACATAGCAGTCGGGCCGGTTGTCGCCGGACAGCAGCAGGTCGATCCGGCTTGCCTCGCCGTAGCGGACCTCGCGGCGCATGGTGGCGTATCCGGCGAGCTCGCCGATCGTTCCGGCCTCGATCGCCTCCTCCGCGAGCCTGTTGGGCAGGCCGGTATTGATGCCGACAAGGGTTCCGTCGGCGGCGACGATCTCCAGGGTTAGCGGCAGCTTCCGCTTCGGGTTGGGCGACCTTGAGACAAAAACGCTCGATCCGGGGGCATCGAGACCCGTCATGGCGCCCGGATTGGGGCAGTGTACGGTCTCCACGCGGCCGCCGAGATCGACATCGGCGAGAAAGCGCTTGTATCGGCGGACGAGAGTGCCGGACGTCAACGGGGTTTCGAAGCGCATGGGAATGGCCGGTGGTAAACCAGGAGGCGGGGAACCATATGGTATTAACGGGCGTTTAACCAAGGGGTCAACGCCGCCGCAGCTTCACCGGGTATCGGATTGAAAAAGCACTCCATTAACAGACTTGCCGTATACGGGAGGGTTTGAGACACTGTTTGGGTGCGGATGTTGCGAAATTGATACACATGGAGACCCGGGTTTGGGGTAAACGCTGAGCGAGAGCTCAGATTCGGAAAATGCGAATACAGGGTAGGCGGAGTTATGAAGATTCGCGTTAGCGTTGCAGTTGTGATTTGTTCGATGGCCGGTGGGCTGACCATGTCGGCGACCGAACCGGTGCATGCGCAGGGGCTATTCCAGCGCCTGTTCAATCCGCAGCCGCGCTACTATTCGGACCGCTACCGCAGAGGTTCGCTGGACCAGGAACGGGCCATCGAAGAGGCGCGCAAGGTTCGCGTCACCGGGCCGCAATATTACGGCTACACGCCGGACAAGGTGATCAACGCCTCGTTCAAGAGCCTGGCGGAGTTCGACACGGTGTCGAACGACCCCGATACGGTTCCGGAAGCCGCAACGACACCGTTCACCAGCGCCAGCGTGCATCTGTCGACGTTCCGCCTGCGCACGCTCGAAGAGGTCGCCGAGGCGATCAAGACTCACTATCACGACGATCCCGAATTCATCTGGATCAGCGACAGCGAGGTCAACCAGAAGGCCTATACCGCGATGGCGGAGCTGGCCCGGGCTGACGAATTCGGCCTTGAGCCGCGCGACTACGAGGTCGTGGCGCCGACCGACGATTTCGCAGCCGGTGACGCGGAAGCGCGGGAAAAGGCGCTGATCGAATTCGAGATCGCCCTTTCGGCCCGTGTGCTCACCTACGTTCTGGACGCCAAACGCGGCCGCATCGATCCGAACAGGATTTCCGGCTATCATGACTTCACCCGCAAGACAGTCGACCTGGAAACGGTGATGGGGATCGTGGCCAGCACCGGCGCGATCGACCGGTACCTGTCGACCCGCAGCCCGGACAATGCGGAATTCAGGGCGCTGGCGGCCGAACTGGCCCGCCTGACGGCCTCCGAGCGCTCCAACCGCGTCCATATCGCACCGGACACATTCCTCAAGCTCGGCCGCACGAGCCCGGAAGTCCCCAACGTCGTCGCGGCGATCCGTCTGCGTGGCTCCGACGAGCTTAAGACGAAGCACGCGGGGATGCTGGACGCCTATGACGGCAGCGAGGTTTATTCGAAGGACATCGTGGCGCTGGTCAAGGACTTCCAGAAGGAGAGCGGCCTGAAGCCCGACGGCATCGTCGGCAAGGCCACGATCCGCATCCTTGCGAGCTACAGCATCGCCGACAAGATCGACAAGGTCGAACTTGCGATGGAGCGGGTGCGCTGGCTGCCCCGCGATCTCGGCAAGCGGCGCGTGTTCATCAACCAGCCCGCTTTCACCGCGACCTACTTCGATGAACAACGGGATCCTCTGTCCATGCGGGTCGTCGTCGGCAAGCCGTCGGACCAGACCAGTTTCTTCATGGATTACATCGAGACCGTCGAATACAACCCCTACTGGGGCGTTCCGCGCTCGATCATCATCAACGAGATGCTGCCCAAGCTCTACCAGGATCCGACCTATCTCGACCGGCTCGGCTACGAGGTGTCGACGTCATCCGGACGGCAGATCTCCTCGGCCGCGGTCGACTGGTTCGATGTCGGCGCCAACGGCACGCCGATCAATGTCCGTCAGCCTCCGGGCCGCGGCAACGCGCTCGGCGAACTGAAGATCCTGTTCCCAAACAAGCACGCCATCTACATGCACGACACGCCGGCCAAGAGCCTGTTCAACAAGGACCGCCGCGCCTACAGCCACGGCTGCGTGCGGCTGCAGCATCCACGCGCGATGGCCGCCGCGGTGCTCGGCAAGTCGGAAGACTATGTCGCCCGCCGCATCGCGCAGGGCCAGAACGATTCCGACGATGTGCCAAGCAAGATTCCGGTCTATGTCGCCTATTTCACGGCGTGGCCCAATCCCGAAGGCACGGTTGAATATTTCGACGACATGTACGACCGCGACAAGTATCTGACGCGGGCCATCGAGAAGACCGATGCGAGCCGCCATCCGGCCGGCTGACATTCTCCACCGTTTTGCGCAGAAGGGCGGCCTTTGAGCCGCCCTTTTTGTTTGATCGCCGGCCGGCGCGATGGCAAAAGACCGGCATGTCAGATGTCATTTCAACGGCCGCGATCCTGGTCATCGGCGACGAGATCCTCTCGGGCCGGACCAAGGACAAGAATGTCGGCTATATCGCCGACCGGATGACCGATCTCGGCATCGACCTGAAGGAGGTACGGATCGTCGCCGACGAAAAGGCGGCGATCATCGAGGCGGTACGGGCGCTTGCCGAGCGCTACACGATCGTGCTGACGACCGGCGGGATCGGTCCCACCCACGACGACATCACCGCCGAATCCGTCGCCGAGGCGTTCGGCGTCACGGCTCCCGTCGACGATCGGGCGGTGGCGATCCTGAAGGAACGCTACGATCGGCTGGGCATGGAACTGACCGAGGCGCGGCTGCGCATGGCGCGCATTCCGCAGGGCGCGGAGCTGATCGAGAACGCGGTCTCCGGCGCGCCTGGATTTTCTCTCGGCAACGTGCACGTGATGGCCGGCGTGCCGTCGATCATGCAGGCGATGCTCGACGCGCTGACGCCGCGGCTGCCGACATCGACGGTGATCCGCAGCGAGACGATCGAGGCGGGGCGCGGCGAATCGGAGGTCTCGGAAATGCTGGAGGCCATCCAGAAGGAGCATCCCGGTGTGCAGATCGGCTCCTACCCGTATCACGATGGCACGCGCTTCACGACGCGGATCGTCGTGCGCAGCCGCGACGACGACTTGCTGGCGGCGGCGGTAGGCGCCGTGAAGACCGCCCTGAAACCATCGTGATCGGCACAGGCGAGGACGCGGAAGCGCGGCGTGCACGCACAGGCAAGAGGACAGACAGATGAGTCAGGAAAAGGCGTTCCCGGTCTCATGGGACCAGTTTCATCGGGACGCACGGGCGCTGACCTGGCGGCTCAACGACGTCGGCCCCTTCAAGGCGATCGTCTGCATCACCCGCGGCGGCCTGGTGCCGGCGGCGATCGTCTCGCGCGAGCTGGAGATCCGGCTGATCGAGACCGTCTGCATCGCCTCCTACCACGATTACAAGAACCAGGGCGAGGCGGAGGTCATCAAGACGGTAAGCCCGCACGTGATGGAGCTCGGCGGTGAAGGCGGCGAGAACATTCTGATCGTCGACGACCTGGTGGACACCGGCAAGACGGCCAAGATCGTCCGCGAGATGCTGCCGAATGCGCATTTCGCGACGGTTTACGCCAAGCCGATCGGCCGGCCGCTGGTCGATACCTTCGTGACCGAGGTCTCGCAGGATACCTGGATCTATTTCCCCTGGGACCTCGGCCTGTCGTTCCAGCCGCCGATCTCCGGCAACGCGACCGGGTAGGCCGATACGGTTTGCGCTTGCGGTGAACTGCCTTTATCGAGGGTGCAAGCGGACGTGGCGGAACTGGTAGACGCAAGGGACTTAAAATCCCTCGACTTCGGTCATCCGGGTTCGA
>DATHRP010000006.1:0-5665 GCA_035465195.1 Afifellaceae bacterium
CGTGCCGCCGCGTCGAAGCGGAATACGAGGCCGGGCGGGTGCCGCTCAACTCGGCGGAGGGCTTCATCCGCCAGATCATCGGCTGGCGGGAATATGTACGCGGCATCTACTGGCTGAAGATGCCGGGCTATGCCGAGGAGAACGCGCTCGGTGCAAAACGCCCGTTGCCGGATTTCTATTGGAGCGGCGAGACCGACATGGCCTGCGTGAAGGCCGCCGTCACCCAGACGCTACAGGAGGCTTACGCCCACCATATCCAGCGGCTGATGATCACCGGCAATTTCGCGATGCTGGCCGGCGTCGACCCGCGGGAAGTCCACGAATGGTACCTGATGGTCTATGCCGACGCCTACGAATGGGTCGAACTGCCCAATACGCTCGGCATGAGCCAGTTCGCAGACGGCGGCCTGCTCGCTTCCAAGCCCTACGCGGCGAGCGGCAACTACATCAACAGGATGTCGGACTATTGCGGCTCCTGCCGCTACGACGTGAAGAAAAAGACAGGCGAAGGCGCCTGCCCGTTCAATCCGCTCTACTGGGATTTCCTGGCGCGAAACGAGAAAAAGTTGCGCGACAATCCGCGGCTGGCGCAGATCTATCGCACCTGGGACAAGATGGACGACGCCAGGAAGGCGGACTACCGCAGAAGCGCGAAGGCGATCCTCGACGCGCTTTGAACCCCGATTGCGCGGCTCAGCTTTCCGGCGGCCGGTAGAACTCGCTGGACTGGGCGCGCCGCACCAGCCACCAGCCGTACTGCTTCGGCCAGGCTTCGTAGTCGGGATCGGCGCCGAGCGCCGCAGCGGCGTGCAGCGGCCAGTGGGGATCATTGAGCGCTTCGCGGCCGATGGCAATCAGGTCGGCGCGGCCCTCCTGCAGGATTTCCTCCGCCTGCAGCGGGTGGGTGATCAGCCCGACGGCCTGAGTCATCAGTCCGGCTTCGTGGCGGATCCGGTCGGCGAAGGGCACCTGGAAGCCGGGCCGGCGCTTCACGCCAGCAGCGGTCGCCGCACCGGCAATGCCGCCCGACGAACAGTCGACAACGTCAACGCCCAGGTCGTTCAGCTTGCGCGCCAACAGCACGCTGTCGTCGAGGCTCCAGCCATCTTCGGCGCCGTCGACGGCGGAAATGCGGAAGAACAGCGGCCTGTCGTCAGGCCAGACCGCGCGCACGGCTTCGGTGACCTCCAGCGCCAGGCGCATACGGCCGTTGATGTCGCCTCCATAGCGGTCGGTGCGCCGGTTGCTCACCGGCGAGAGGAAGCTGGCGATCAGGTAGCCGTGCGCGCCGTGGATCTCGGCGACGTCCGCACCGGCCGAAAGCGCTCGCTTCGCGGCGGCGGCGAAATTGTCGACAAGAGTGTGAATCTCCTCGGCCGGGATCTCGCGTGGCACGATCCAACCCTCGCCGACCGGTAGCGGGCTCGGGCCGATCGTTTCCCAGGGCTGGTCGCCGCGTTTCAGATCGTCTTCGTCGAGCGGTCCGTTACCGTACCAAGGGCGCTGCATGCTCGCCTTGCGGCCGGCATGGCCGAGCTGGACTCCGGCCGCCGCGCCTTGAGCCCTGATGAAATCCATCACCCGCTTGAACGGTTCGATCTGGCCGTCGTCCCACAGACCGGTATCCCCGTGGGTGATCCGCCCGCGCGCCTCCACCGCGGTCGCCTCGGAAAAAACCAGCCCGGCGCCGCCGATGGCGAACTGGCCGAGATGGGCCAGGTGCCAGTCGTTCATCACGCCGTCCTCGGCCGAATACTGGCACATGGGCGAAATGACGATGCGGTTGCGCAGCTCCAGTCCGCGGATTCTAAGGGGCTGCGTCAGAAGGGGGCTGTCGGTCATGAAGGCTACTCTCGGGCTTTTTGCGGTCGCGCGCGACTATGCCCATGGACGGACAAGCCGGCAATATGCGGCCGACCCTACCCTTTCTTCGCGGTGATCGGCCCGTAATCGCCGGGCTCACGGTGGGCCGCGAAATTGAAGATGTTTTTGCGGATCTCGGCACAGCGATCCAGGTCCACCGCGGCGGTAATCACTTCGTCTTCTAGCGTCGCGGCGCGGGCGACGATCTCGCCGGTCGGCGCAACGATGGTGCTGCCGCCGATCAGGTCGCAGCCCTCCTCGCGCCCGGCCTTGGCGACGGAGGCGGCCCACAGGCCATTCTGGTAGCAGCCGGCCTGCACCGACAGGTCGTTGTGGAAATATTGCAGGTGGTCGTGCTCCGGCGCCGGCGGGTAGTGCAACGGCGTATTGTAGCCAAGCATGACGAGTTCGGCGCCGTTCAGGCCGAGCACGCGCCAGGTCTCCGGCCAGCGCCGGTCGTTGCAGATACACATGCCCATGCGGCCGCCGAAGCCGTCGAAAACGGAAAAGCCCAGGTCGCCCTTCTCGAAATAGCGCTTCTCCAGATGCTGGAACGGACGCCATTTCTCGTTATCCCGATGGCCGGGCAGATGGATCTTGCGGTACTTGCCGATGATGTGCCCGGCCTCGTCGACGAGAATCGACGTGTTGAAGTGCCGGCCCTCATCCGTCAGTTCGGCGTAGCCGAGATAGAAGCCGATGGCGAGATCCGCCGCCGTCTCGAACAGCGGCCGGGTTTCGGCCGAGGGCATTTCGGTCTCGAACCAGCGGTCGATCTCCGCCGGGTCTTCCATGAACCAGCGCGGAAAGAAAGAGGTGAGCGCCAGTTCGGGAAAGACCACAAGCCGGGCGCCGCGATCCTTTGCCTCGCGCATCATGGCGATCAGACGTGCGACGGCGGATGCGCGCGGCTCGTCGCGGCCGATCGGGCCGAGCTGGGCCGCGGCGAGGACGAAATTCCGGCTCATACATCCGCTCCAGCATGGCCGGCCCAAACCTCGGCTGCCGTGGCGCCGACAAGCTCTTCGTAAAGCTCCGGATCGGTGTCACCCTCTGTGCCGAACACCAGGATGCGTGACTGCTCATCGAGGCCAAGCGCATGCCGCGCTTCTTTGTCGGCCATCGCCGCCAGCAATCCCGCAAGGCCGGCCACGGCGGATTCGCCGGCAACGATGGGCGGATCGCCGGCACCGGGCCGGGCTAGCCGGCGCATCAGTGCCACGGCAGCATCGTCGGGGACGGCCATCGCTGCGTTGGCATGGTCCTTCAGGATCTCCCAGGCGAGCACCGAAACCTCGCCGCAGGCGAGGCCGGCCATCAGCGTGTCGAGGTCGCCTTTCACCGCCGTCGCACGGCCGGCGCGGAAACTGTCGAGCCAGCATGCCGAGCGTTCCGGATCGACCAGCACGATCTTTGGCCGCTTCGCGCCCATCCGCCGCCTGGCGAACGCGGCGATCGCCGCCGCCATGCCGCCGACGCCGGTCTGCAGGAAGATATGGGTCGGCGGCGCGTCCAACTGGTCGAACGCTTCGGCCGCCATCAGCTCGTAACCCTGCATGACGTCCCGCGGGATATCAGTGTAGCCCTCGTAGGAGGTGTCGGAGACGACGAACCAGCCGCTCGTCGCCGCGGTGATCTCGGCCTCGCGTACGCTGTCGTCATAATTGCCGGCGCAGCGGCGCACCTCCGCGCCGAACTTTTCGATGGCCCGCTTGCGGCCCTCAGATACCGTGGCATGAATGAAGATCACGCAGCGGCAGCCGAAGGTCTGCGCCCCCCAGGCCACCGATCGGCCATGGTTGCCGTCGGTGGCACAGCACACCGTGATCTCCCGAACATGGTCGGCATGGGCGCCGGTGACGATTTCGCTCATGGGAACCGGCGCACCGACGATATCCTCGACACAGCGCTGCAACAGTCGGGCGACGGCGTAGGCGCCGCCGAGCGCCTTGAAGCTGCCGAGCCCGAAGCGGCCGGCCTCGTCCTTGTAGTGCAGGCCCGCCACGCCGGCTTCAGCCGCCAGGCCCGGCAGCGCAACGAGCGGCGTAGGCGCGTAGCCCGGCCAGGATGAGATCGTCGCCGCCGCCCGCTTCAGCGCGGCGTCGCTCAGGATTTCATTCTGCGCGTCGGTCCACGGTGCGTCCGGCCGCGCCGTCTCGTTCAGCACGAGCGCGAAGGGTTGTTCGGCCTCGGCGGCCTGCCGAACGATTTCGATGGTCATGGTTCCTCCCGCCGGCCAGATGATGCCGGCCTGTCCGGGCGGAACTTGTCCGCCCGGACGTCTCAATCGGATGCCCTGATTAATAGGCAGCCTTCTCTTCTTCAATGGAGCCGAGCAGCGAATCGAGCATCCCGATGCCCTCGGCACCGTACTGCTCCTCGATCAGCGCGCGCACGGCCGGCTGCGCCGCCTCGGCGAACTTCGCCTGCTCGGCCGGCGGGACGACGTTCACCTCCATCTTGGCCGCAAGCGCCGGCAGGCCCTTGTCGGACGCCTCGATGACGCGGCTCATCGAGCGACCGGCCTCTGTCGCCACTTCCGACGCCCAGTTGACCAGCGTCTTATGTTCCGGGCTCAGGCTGTCGTAGAAGTCCTTGTTCATCGTCCAGATGTACGGCGTGATGATGTGGTTGGTGACCGACAGATACTTCTGCACCTCGTCGAACTTGGCGAAGGCGATGATCGGCACCGGGTTCATCTGGCCGTCGGCGACGCCGGTCTGCAGCGCGGTGTAGACTTCCGCCCACGGCAGCGGCGTCGGCTGGCCGCCGAGCGAGGAGACGATCGCCTCGTGGGTCGGCAACGTCATGGTGCGGATTCGAAGGCCGTCCATGTCGGCGACGCTGGTGATCGGCTTCTTGGAATTGATGAAGGCGAAGAAGCCGCCGGAATCGATCAGGCCCAGCACCTTCAGTTCCGTCTTGCCCTCAAGGTCGGCGATGAACTTCTTGCCGAAGGCGCTGTCCTTGGAGATCACCCGGCTCGCCAAGCCGATGTTCGGGAAGGCGAAGGGAATGTCGAAGACGCCGACCAGCGGATAGTGCTGCGCCATGCCGCCGGAAGACGAGATCGTGCTTTCGACGATGCCGGAGCGAACCTGCTCGATCACCTCGTTGTCCTTGCCGAGCTGGCCGTTGGGGAAGAGCTGCACCTCGATGGCGCCGTTGGAGTTGGATTCCACCAGCGACTTGAACACCGCCGCCATCGCCCCGGAATGGCTCTGGAACGGGTCCTCGGGGTTGAGGTGTGCGAGCCGGATCGTGACGTCGGCTGCGAAGGCCTGGCCCGACAGCAGTGCCGCGGCGATGCCCAGGCCGAGACTTTTCATCATGGTCATTGTTCTTCCTTCCGTTTCTCCGTTTCGGTTGGTTTGACGCCTGCTCCTAGAGACCCAGCAGGCGCGGGATAAAGAGAGTGAATTCGGCCCAGTAGGCGACGACCACGAGGACCGCGACCTCCGCCAGGATGAAGGGCCAGAGCTGTCCGGTTATCCGCTCGACCGTCTCGCCGGTCACCGACGCCAGCACGAACAGGCAGGCGCCGACCGGCGGCGTCATCAGCGAGATGTTGAGCGCCAGGATGATCATGATGCCGGCATGCACCGGGTCCATGCCGATCTTCAGCGTCAGCGGCGCCAGCACCGGCGCCAGGATGATCAGGGTCGCGTTGATGTCCATGAACAGGCCGATCACCAGCAGCAGCAGCAGGATCAAGCCTATGATCACGTTCGGATCCTCCGAGATCGCCAGCATCGCCGCCGCAATGGCTTGCGGAATCTGTTCGAAGGTCATCCACCAGCCC
>DATHRP010000007.1:0-11425 GCA_035465195.1 Afifellaceae bacterium
CCGGCGTTCGCGCGAGACCTGCTCTTCAAGCACATCGACCGAGGTGATGCTGCGCCCCTGCACCGATAGGATCACGTCGCCGGGCCGAAGCCTCAACCGTGCGGCGGCTCTCCGCGGATCGACGTCGAGCACGACAACGCCGTCCCGCTCGGTCGGCAATCCGACGCGTCGCGCCAGACGCGGCGAGAGATTGGCGACCACGGCTCCGGCAAGCGGCGAAGGACCTTCGATCCGGGTCTGATCAGGTCGCACCGTCTCGGGCGCCCGTATCAGCGGCATCGTCACCTCGAATTGCCTGCCGCGGCGGAACACCGTGAAACGCGCCTCCTGGCCAATACCGAGTACCGCCAACCGGTATTCCAGTGCGGCCGGATTGGATATCGGCCGGTCATTGACCCTGAGTATCAGGTCGCCGCGCTTCAGCCCGGCATTATCAGCGGGCGAATTGCGCTCGACAGTGATGACAAGGGCGCCCCTCGGACGATCCAGTCCGAGCGACTCGGCGATATCCGACGTCACGCGCTGGAAGGTGGCTCCAATCCACGGTCGCTCCACCTCGGTGCTGCCGGCCAGCGCCTGGCCGACGACCGATCGGACCATGTTCGACGGGATCGCGAATCCGATGCCGTGCGAGCCGCCCGAACGGGAAAAGATCGCCGAATTCAGGCCGACGATGTCGCCACGCATGTCGACAAGCGGTCCGCCCGAATTGCCCGGATTGATTGCCGCGTCGGTCTGGATGAAAAAGGACAGGTCGCTGACGCCGATATCGGTTCGGGCGACAGCCGACACGATCCCGCTTGTCACCGTCTGCCCGACGCCGAACGGATTGCCGATGGCCAGCACCAGGTCGCCCACCTCGATCTCGTCGGAATCGGCAAAATCGAGCGCTTCGAAATGCTGGTCGGCATCACGGATCTTGAGCACGGCCAGATCGGTCGATTCGTCCTGGATCAGGATATCGGCAGCGTATTCGCGCCCATCGACGAATGCCACCTTCACGTCCGTGGCGGCCTTCACCACATGATCGTTGGTGACGATGATACCGGACTCGTCGACAACGACGCCAGAGCCCAGGGAAGAACGCATCCTGTTTTGCGGCATGCCGAACGGCCGGCCGTCGAAGAAGCGGCGAAAGAACGGATCGTCGAAAAACGGCGACTGCTGACGCGGCAGCGCCTGGTGCGCATAGATGTTGACGACCGCAGGCGCCGCCTTGCGCACGATAGGCGCGAAGCTCAACTGAATTTCAACACGGCTGTCGGGCACCTTCTGCGCCACGGCCGGCGGCGACGCGAGGCTCGTGACCGAAATCAGGATCATTGCCACGAAAGCGGCGACGTTTGCGCTGGACCGCATCGGTAATCTCCAGGGACCGTTTCGCTTCGGCATATACTTAAGACCTGAACCGGACACTTAAAAGCCGCATCGCCGGTCTTGCGGCGGATATCGCAATAGAAAAGGCGGCTCGCGGCCGCCTTGTTCATGTTCTTTAGAACGCGCTCCACTCAGGCCGCGACGGTTTCCTCTTCGGCTTCCATCGCCTCAAGACGCGCACGATCTTCCGCACCCTTTGCATCCTCGTCACGATCGACAAATTCGATGACGGCCACGGGCGCGCTGTCGCCATAGCGGAAGCCTGCCTTCAGCACGCGCGTATAGCCGCCGTTGCGGTCGTCGTAGCGCGGTCCGATCGTGTCAAACAGCTTGCGCACCATCGCCTGGTCACGCACTTTGGAAATCGCCATCCGCCGTGCCGCCAGGTCGCCCTTCTTGGCGAGCGTCACGAGCTTTTCCACGAACGGCTTCAGTTCCTTGGCCTTGGGCAGCGTCGTCACGATCTGCTCGTGCCTGATCAGCGCGGCCGCCATGTTGGCGAACATCGCCTTGCGGTGGCTGGATGTCCGGTTCAGTTTCCGGCCCGATTTGCGATGGCGCATCGCCTCAACTCCTTCGTTCCGTCATGACCGGCGACTCCCGTCGCTGGAATGACGTTCTCGTTGCTCTCAGTACTGGTCTTCGAAACGCTTGGCCAGCTCGTCGATATTGTCCGGCGGCCAGCTCTGCACATCCATTCCGAGGTGCAGGCCCATTCCGGCCAGCACTTCCTTGATCTCGTTCAGCGACTTGCGGCCGAAGTTCGGCGTACGCAGCATCTCCGCCTCGGTCTTCTGGATGAGATCTCCGATATAGACGATGTTGTCGTTCTTCAGGCAGTTGGCCGAACGGACCGAAAGCTCCAGTTCGTCGACCTTCTTCAGAAGCGCCGGATTGAAGGAAAGTTCCGGTGCGGATTCTTCCACGACCTCCTTCTGCGGCTCCTCGAAGTTGACGAAGATCGACAGCTGGTCCTGCAGGATCCGCGCCGCATAGGCGAGCGCATCCTCGGGCGTCACCGAGCCATCGGTTTCAAGGCTGAGCGTCAGCTTGTCATAGTCAAGCACCTGTCCCTCGCGGGTATTCTCCACCCGGTAGGACACCTTCTTCACCGGCGAGTAGAGGCTGTCGACCGGGATCAGGCCGATCGGTGCATCTTCCGGACGGTTGCGGTCGGCCGGCACGTAACCCTTGCCGGTGTCGACCGTCATCTCCATGCGGATGTCGGCCTCGTCGTCGAGGGTGCAGATAACGTGATCCGGATTGAGGATCTCGATATCGCCGACCGTCTGGATATCGCCTGCGATCACGGTTCCCGGGCCCTGCTTGCGCAGCGTCAGCCGCTTCGGCCCCTCGCCTTCCATTTTGACGGCGATTTCCTTGACGTTCAGGATAATGTCGGTGACGTCTTCGCGCACGCCGGGGATCGACGAGAATTCGTGCAGAACGCCGTCGATTTGCAGGCTGGTGATGGCCGCACCCTGGAGTGAAGACAGTAGGACGCGGCGCAGGGCGTTGCCGAGCGTCAGCCCGAAGCCGCGCTCTAGCGGCTCGGCGACGACCGACGCCGCAAAGCGCGGGTCCGCGCCCAGCTTGACGTCGAGTTTGTTCGGCTTGATCAGATCCTGCCAGTTCTTGTTGATCACGAGCTCATCCTCATATGTGATTGTCGCCTCTCGGCGATAGCTCGCACCCTGGGTGCGGGCCGTCCGTATGGTTCAGACGCGGCGGCGCTTGGGCGGCCGGCAGCCATTGTGCGGGATCGGCGTCACGTCGCGGATCGACGTGATCGTGAAGCCCGCGGCCTGCAGCGCCCTGAGTGCCGATTCACGGCCCGAACCCGGTCCGGACACCTCGACCTCGAGCGTCCGCATGCCGTGCTCCTGCGCCTTGCGCGCCGCCGTCTCGGCGGCCACCTGCGCAGCGTAGGGGGTCGACTTGCGCGACCCCTTGAAGCCCATCACGCCAGCCGAGCACCAGGAAATGGCATTGCCCTGCACGTCGGTGATGGTGATCATCGTATTGTTGAACGTGGATGCGACATGGGCGATGCCGGAAGTGATGTTCTTCCGCTCGCGCTTGCGCAGCTTTGTAGCGTCCTTCGCCATGAAATCCTGATCCTCTTGCCGGCGTTACTTCTTCTTGCCGGCGATTGCCTTGGCCGGGCCCTTGCGGGTGCGCGCGTTGGTATGGGTGCGCTGACCGCGCACCGGCAGCCCGCGGCGATGCCGCAGGCCGCGATAGCAGCCGAGATCCATCAGCCGCTTGATGTTCATCGCGTTCTCGCGGCGAAGGTCGCCCTCCACCAGATAATCGCGGTCGATCGTCTCGCGGATCTGGATGACCTCGGCATCGGACAGTTCGTTGACCCGGCGTTCGGCGGGGATATTCACCTTTTCGATGATCTCCTTCGCCTTCGCGGACCCGATGCCGTGAATATACTGAAGCGCGATCACCACGCGCTTGTTCGTCGGTATGTTGACGCCAGCGATACGTGCCACGTCTCAAACTCCTCTGTTGCCTCGATCCACGGCCAGGCCGGGAATTCAATCAAAGGCCGGCAACGCAAAAACCGGCCCAAAGCCAAACCGGGCTTCGGCACCGCTCCAGAATCTGCAGGATTGGTGCCGCTCAATAATGTCAAAGCGCTCGCCCGTCAACCACTCTGACGCATCTCCTGCCGCTTTTCGTGGCCGATTTTTGCCAGAATCCCGTCGATTCCGGCGGCCACCTCTTCCATGCTGCCCATACCGTCGATCCGGCTCAGCAGGTGCTTGGCGTGGTAGTACCCGATTAGCGGCGCTGTGCTCTTGTAGTAGGCCAGCAGTCGCTCGCGCACGGTCTCCGCATTGTCGTCGCTGCGCCGCTTGAACTCTGTCGAGCCGCATCGGTCGCAGACGCCGGGCTTCTTTGTCGGCGCCAGCGTGTCGTTGTAGCCTGCGCCGCAATTGGCACAGGTGTACCGGCCCGAAATCCGTTCCACCAGCGCCTCGTCGTCGACCTCCAGCAGGATCACGGCGTCCAGCGGCATCTCCTTCTCGGCGAGGAGGCTTTCCAGCGCGTCGGCCTGGGCCAGCGTCCGGGGGAACCCGTCAAGCGCGAACCCGGTCTGGACATCGGGACTGTCGAGCCGGTCGGAGATGATGTCGATCACGATCTCGTCGGAAACGAGTCGGCCGGCATCCATCACCGCTTTGGCCTTCAGGCCGGTTTCCGTGCCGGCGGCTGCGGCTTCGCGAAGCATATCCCCCGTCGAGAGCTGAACCAGCCGGTGACCGTCCACCAAGCGCTGCGCCTGAGTGCCCTTGCCGGCGCCTGGCGGTCCGATCAGGATCAACCTCATCTCCGTCGGCTCCCGAGCCTCGACTTCTTGACCAAGCCCTCATACTGATGGGCAAGCAAGTGTCCCTGAACCTGCGAGACGGTGTCCATGGTAACGCTGACCACGATGAGCAGCGACGTGCCTCCGAAGAACACCGTGATCGGCGCCTGTGCGAAAAGCATCTCCGGCAGCAGGCAAACGATCACAAGGTAGATTGCACCGATCGTGGAAATGCGGGTCAGCACGTAATCGATATATTCAGCCGTCTGCTGGCCCGGCCGGCGACCGGGGATGAAGCCGCCGTGGCGCTTCAGATTGTCGGCGGTATCGCTCGGATTGAAAACGATCGAGGTGTAGAAGAACACGAAGAACGCGATCAGCGCGCCGTAAAGGATCAGGTACAGCGGCTGCCCGCGGCCGAGCATGGATGTGATGGTCGCGACCCAGCCGAGCTGACCGGACTGGGCATAGAACTGCGCAACCGTTATCGGCAGCAGCAGCAGCGACGTGGCGAAGATCGGCGGAATGACGCCGGCTGTGTTCAGTTTCAGCGGCAGGAACGATGAATCGCCCTGGAACATGCGGTTGCCGACCTGCCGTTTCGGGTACTGGATGATCAATCGTCGCTGCGCCCGTTCCATGAAGACGATAGCCGTGATCACCATGATCGTGATGGCGAATACCGCCAGCATCGCCGGTGTCGAGATCGAACCTTCCTGGCCCAATTGCAGCGTTCCGGCGACAGCGCCTGGCAGCGACGCCACGATACCGGCAAATATGATCAGAGAAATGCCGTTGCCGATGCCGCGCGAGGTGATCTGCTCGCCTAGCCACATCAGGAACACCGTGCCGCCGGTCAGCGTGATGACAGCCGTCAGGCGGAAAAACAGGCCCGGTTCGTTGACGATCTGCGTCTGCGCGCCTTCAAGTCCGGCCGCAATGCCGTAGGACTGCACCACCGCCAGCAGGACCGTCAGGTACCGGGTATATTGATTGATGACCTTGCGGCCCTGTTCGCCTTCCTTCTTCAGCTGTTCCAAGGAAGGAATAACAGCCGTCATCAGCTGCATGATGATGGAGGCGGAGATATACGGCATGATGCCGAGCGCGAAGATTGCCATCCGGCCGATCGCACCGCCGGAAAACATGTTGAAGACGCCGAGCAGGCCCTGCGACTGCTGCTCGATCGCCTGCTGCAGCGCCTCGATATTGATGCCGGGCAGCGGCACATACGTGCCAAGCCTGTAGACCAGCAGGGCGCCAAGCGCGAACCAGATCCGCTTCTTGAGTTCCTCGGCCTTGGAAAAGGCGGAGAAATTGAGATTGGCTGCGAGTTGCTCGGCTGCTGATGCCATGGATCCTGTCCCGGTCGGAAGGGTGTTACTCGGTTTCGCCCGACACTGCCTTCGGCGCCACCTTGATCGAGCCGCCGGCCTTTTCCACGGCCGCGATCGCGGACGCGGATGCGCCGGCGACATCGAGCGATACCTTCGCCTTCAGTTCGCCGCCGCCGAGAATGCGGACGCCGTCCTTGACCCGGCGGACAACGCCGGCTTCCTTCAGCGCTGCGGCGTCGATCGTCTTGCCGGCGTCCAGCTTGCCGGCATCGATGGCCGTCTGCAGGCGGCCAAGATTCACTTCGGCGAAATTCTTGCTGAAGATGTTGTTGAAGCCGCGCTTCGGCAGACGCCGGTGGATCGGCATCTGGCCGCCTTCGAAGCCCTTGATCGCAACGCCGGAGCGGGACTTCTGGCCCTTCACGCCGCGACCGCCGGTCTTGCCGGTACCGGAGCCGATGCCGCGGCCGACGCGTTTGCGGGCCTTCGTGGCGCCTTGGTTGTCGGAAAGTTCGTTCAGTTTCATGGTTTCTGTCCCATTGGGCCCGTGCCCGAATTCAGTCTTCGTCGACGATGCGGACCAAGTGGCTGATCTTGTTGACCATGCCGCGCACTGCCGGCGTGTCTTCCAGCGTGCGGCGACGATGCATCTTGTTCAGACCGAGCCCGATCAGCGTCTTGCGCTGGATCTCCGGACGCCGGAGCGGGCTGCCGATCTGTTCCACCGTGATTGTCTTGCCGGATTTGGCCATGATCATTCCCCTCAGGCTTCGGCGGCCGGCTGGTCGCCGTCACGGCGGCGCAGCTGCAGCGCGGAAACCTTCAGGCCGCGCCTGGCCGCCACCGACCGCGGGCTGTCCTCGTGCTTCAGCGCGTCGAAGGTCGCCCGCACCATGTTGTACGGATTGGACGTGCCGACCGACTTGGCGACCACATCCTGCATCCCCAGAGTCTCGAACACGGCGCGCATCGGTCCGCCGGCGATGATGCCGGTTCCCGGAGGCGCCGCGCGCAAGATCACACGACCGGCGCCATGCCGTCCCGCAACATCGTGGTGCAGCGTGCGGCCCTCGCGAAGCGGTACGCGGATCATGTTCCGCTTGGCCGCCTCGGTTGCCTTGCGGATGGCCTCGGGCACTTCCCGCGCCTTGCCGTGGCCGAAACCGACCCGGCCGCGCTGGTCCCCGACGACGACGAGAGCGGCGAAACCGAACCGGCGTCCGCCCTTCACCACTTTCGCCACACGGTTGATGTGGACCAGCTTGTCGACGAATTCGCTATCGCGGTCGTCCCGCTGTCTTTGCCGTTCCCGTTGTTGCGCCATTCTTCTGTCCGATCTCTCAAATAGGAATGCCAGCCCGTCAATGCGAGCCTAAAAATCCAGTCCGCCTTCGCGTGCGGCGTCCGCAAGCGCTTTGACCCGGCCATGGTAGATGTAGCCGCCGCGGTCGAAGATGACCTTGTCGACGCCGGCTTTCTTGGCCCGTTCGGCGACCAGCTTGCCCACAGCGGCCGCGGCTTCCACGTCGGCGCCCGATTTCAGGGACTCGCGAAGATCCTTGTCGAGGCTCGACGCGGCGGCCAGCGTGCGGCCTGCCTTGTCGTCGATCACCTGGACATAGATGTGCTTCGACGAACGGAAAACGCTGAGCCGTGGGCGGCCGCCGGCCACCTGCTTCAGCGAATTGCGAACCCGCGACCTGCGGCGGTAATCGGTCAAATTTCTCTTTGCCATCTGCCTGGTCCGTTACTTCTTCTTGCCTTCCTTGCGGAAGATGTATTCGTCCTCGTACTTCACGCCCTTGCCCTTGTAGGGCTCCGGCGGACGGTAGCGGCGGATTTCCGCTGCCACCTGGCCGACCTTCTGTTTGTCGATGCCGGATACGACCAGTTCGGTCGGCTTCGGACACTTGATGTCGATGCCTTCCGGGATCGGATACTGCACATCGTGGCTGAAGCCGAGCGCCAGCTGCAGGTTGCTGCCCTGAACCTGGGCGCGGTAGCCGACGCCGTTGATCTCCAGCTTCTTCTCGAAACCGTCGGAAACGCCGGTGACAATGTTCTGCACCAGTGTCCGGGACATTCCCCACATGGAACGCGACCGCTTCGACATGTCCTTCGGAGCGACCTTGATACCGTCATCGGTCATCTCGACGGAGACATCATCGACCAGGGTCACCTCGAGCTCGCCCTTCGGCCCGCTCGCCATGACTTTCTGGCCTTCGATGTTCGCCTTGACCCCGCTGGGGACCGCAACCGGCGTTTTGCCAATTCGTGACATTTCTTCTACTCGCTCTTTCCTGTTGCCGGCCTAGAAGACGCGGCAAAGTACCTCGCCGCCGACATTCTGGTCGCGGGCATCGTGGTCCGCCATCACGCCGCGCGGCGTCGAAAGGATCGAGATTCCGAGCCCGTTGTGAACGGTCGGTATCGATTTCACCGAGGAATAGACCCGGCGTCCCGGCTTGGAGACCCGCTGGATCTCTCGGATCACCGGCTCACCTTCGAAATACTTCAGCTCGATCTCGATTTCCGTCTTGCCCTCGGCGTACTCCACTTCCGCATAGCCCCGGATGAAGCCCTCCGCCTGCAGCACGTCGAGAACGCGTGCCCGCAGCTTGGAAGCCGGCGTGGAAACCTTCGAACGGCCGCGCACCTGGGCATTCCGGATGCGCGTCAGCATATCCCCGAGCGGATCTGTCATCGACATGTCTTCAGTCTCCTACAAGATCGACTACACCAGGCCGGGCACCTTGCCCTCATTGCCGAGTTCGCGAAGCGCCACACGGCTCATCTTCAGCTTGCGGTAAAAACCGCGCGGCCGTCCGGTCACCTCGCAACGGTTGCGGATACGGCTCGGCGCCGAATTGCGCGGCAACTTGGCAAGTTTCAGCCGGGCGGCGAACTTTTCCTGGTCGCTCAGCGAATCGTCCGTCGCCAGTTCCTTCAGCCGGGCGCGTTTGGCGGCATATTTGGCCGCCATCCGCCGCCGCTTGTTGTTCTTCTCGATCGCGCTCTTCTTCGCCATCGTGTCAACCTCTCTCGTCGTCCGGTTACTGCCGGAACGGAAAATTGAGCGCCGCAAGCAGCGCACGGGCTTCGTCATCGTTATCCGTCGTCGTGCAGATCACGATATCCATGCCCCAGACCTCATCGACCTCGTCGTAATTGATCTCCGGGAACACAATGTGCTCCTTCATGCCCATGGCATAGTTGCCGCGGCCGTCGAAGCTCTTCGGGTTCAGCCCGCGGAAGTCGCGCACGCGCGGCAGGGCGATGGTCACGAGCCGGTCGATGAATTCCCACATCGGCTTCTTGCGAAGCGTGACGCGAGCGCCCACCGCCATGCCCTCGCGCAGCTTGAACGTCGCGATCGACTTACGGGCACGCGTGATCACCGCCTTCTGGCCTGCGATCTTCGACAGGTCGTCGGCCGCCGACTGCGCCTTCTTGGAATCGCCGACCGCCTCGCCGATACCCATGTTGAGCACGACTTTCTCCACCCTCGGGATCAGCATGTCGTTCTTGAAGCCGAATTCCTCCTTCAGCTTCGGAATGACCACATCCCGGTAAAGGACCTTCGATCTCGGCTCGTAGCTCGACAGGTCGAATGCTGCATCAGCCATCGATTGTTTCTCCAGAACGCTTTGCGACGCGGACCTTGCGGCCGTCATCGAGAGTCTTGAAGCCGACCCTGGTCGGCTTGCCGCTGTCGCGGTCTTCCAGTGCGATATTCGACAGGTGGATCGACGCTTCGCGGCGCACGATGCCGCCTTCCTGGGCGGCGGTCTGGCGCTGATGGCGGGTCACCATGTTGATACCGCGCACGATCGCCCGGTTTTCCATCGGCAGGACCTGTATCACCTCGCCCGTCCGGCCCTTGTCCTTGCCGGTAAGCACGACGACTCGGTCGCCCTTCTTGATCTTCGCGGCCATGTCAAAGCACCTCCGGCGCGAGCGAAATGATCTTCATGTGCTGCTTGGCGCGCAGTTCCCGCGGAACGGGTCCGAAGATGCGGGTGCCGACCGGTTCCTTGTTGTTGTTCACCAGCACGGCCGCATTGTTGTCGAAGCGGATCACGCTGCCGTCCGGCCGGCGGATGTCCTTGGCCGTGCGGACCACGACGGCCCGCATAACGTCACCCTTCTTCACGCGTCCGCGCGGAATGGCTTCCTTGACGGAAACCACGATGATATCGCCGACATGCGCATATTTGCGCTTGGAACCGCCCAGCACCTTGATGCACTGCACCCGGCGCGCTCCAGAATTGTCCGCCACATCCAGATTTGTCTGCATTTGGATCATGGCCCGCCATCCTTCTTGTTTGCACGTACGGAATCGTCCCGCCGTCTGCTGTTACGTCTCTTATTTCGCCGGAGCGACCTCGCCGACCACGATCCAGGACTTCGTCTTGGAAATCGGCCGGCTCTCCTCGATGGAGACCTGGTCGCCCACCTTGTAGCGGTTCTCCGCGTCGTGCGCCTGGTAGTTCTTCGTCCGCCGCACCGTCTTCTTCAGAAGCGGGTGGGTGAACCGGCGCTCAACCTTGACAACAACGGTCTTGTCCGCCTTGTCGCTGACCACGACGCCCTGCAATAGCCTCTTTGGCATTGCCTGCTCCTCTACGCCTTGTTTTCCGCGGCGCGTTTCTGCGCGGCGATTGTCTTGATGCGGGCGATATCCCGGCGAACCTGCCGGACCCGCGATGTGTTTTCCAATTGCCCCGTGGCCCTCTGGAAGCGCAGGTTGAACTGCTCCTTCTTCAGGCTGGCAAGCTCGTCACTGAGCTCGTCCAGGGTCTTGGTGCGAATGTCGGCCGCTTTCATGGCTCGGATCCCCTATTCACCGATGCGCGTCACGACGCGCGTCTTGATCGGCAGTTTCGCGGCGCCGAGGCGCAGGGCTTCGCGCGCGATATCGTCGCCGACACCGTCAATCTCGAACATGATGCGGCCGGGATGGACCCGGGCAGCCCAGTATTCAGGCGAGCCCTTGCCCTTGCCCATGCGGACTTCGGTCGGCTTCGACGAGACCGGCAGGTCCGGAAAGATGCGGATCCACACACGGCCGGCACGCTTCATGTGACGGGTGATCGCTCGGCGGGCCGCCTCGATCTGGCGCGCCGTGACCCGCTCCGGCTCGACGGCCTTCAGGCCGTAGGAACCGAAATTGAGCGTCGTCCCACCCTTGGCGGTGCCGTGGATCCGGCCCTTGTGCGCCTTGCGGAACTTGGTGCGCTTGGGTTGCAGCATGGTTGTTCTCTCTCAATATCGTTCGGGATAAGGCGCCGCGCCGTGCGGCGTCCGGACCCTCACGAAGGCGTTTTTCCGATGCGAAAGGATCAGGCTCAAGGATATCGCCCTTGTAGATCCAGACCTTGATACCGAT
>DATHRP010000008.1:0-2052 GCA_035465195.1 Afifellaceae bacterium
CGTAGAACGGCATGACGACGACCAGAACAAGAGCATTGATGGGATGGCGCGTCACCATGTCGAGCGCGGCCGGCTCTCCGAGAAGCTCGCCGTAATGCAGTCCGATGACGATATGCGGCGACACTTCCATGGTCGTCGCGGTCAGCGCGGCCAGGGTCTTCTCGAAATCCTCGACCGGCCGGTCGAGGTGATAGACCTCGTTGATCGTCTCCTGCGCGCCGATTACGTCCATCATGGCCGTGTCGACGCCGGCCGCTTCCATGCGCCTGGCGGCGGCCTCGTCGACAAGCGCGGTGTGGATGGCGATCTTCAGGTACGGGAAATCGTGTTTCAGCTGCTCGATGACCGGATAGAACCGATCGTAGTTGATCTCGTTGCGTCGGTTGGAGCCGCCCGACAGCAGGAAGCCCTGCAGGTTCTGCAGCTTGATCAGCGCGCGCACCTTGCGGTCGAGCATGTCCGGCTTGGTGGCCGGGATCATCGGCTCGAGGATCTTCGCCTGGCAATGGTCGCAGTCGAGCGCACAGGCGCCTGCCGTGATGGAAAAGGCCGGAAACGAGTTCCGGCCGCAGCCCTTGATCTCGGAATTGTCGTATTCCTTGAAGGTCGGCGTGGAAAAGCGGATCGGCCCCGGCTTGCGGCAGCCGGATGCCGCTTCCATCGCGGCGACCAGGTCGGCGTCGAATTCGGCGTCCTCGAGGTCTTCGATCTGCTGGATACGGTTTAGCCAACCGCTCATCGCATGCCTCTCACATCACATTCCGGAAATGCAATATAAAGGTCGATCCGCCGAACCCGCAATGCCTCGATATCGGCCCGGTGCGATCTTTCCTGAATGACCGTCACGGCGCAAGGACGGCGCGGGCGATATCGCCGAATGCGGGGCGCACCGCGCCGTCATTGCGTGGATCGGCCAGCGTCGTCGTCCACCAGGGCTGCATGTCGTCCTCGTCGTCGACGAGATCGCATTCGAGGCTTTCCAGATAGGCAATCGGTCCGGGCGGCAGGCTCGAAGGAATACGCTTGCCCGCAATGCGCCCCCAAAGACCGGTCCAGCAGCGTGCGACCGTCCACGGATTGTACCCGCCACCGCCGAGGACGACCGAGGCCGGGGCGATCTCCGTCAGCGCCATCACCGCATCCCACAGGCAGGTATTCGACAGTTCGAGTGACGACAGGGGATCACCGAGAAGCGGGTCTGCGCCGCAGGTGACGACGAGCGCCTGCGGCCGGAACCGGCGGGCGAGCGGCAGGACCGCTTCCGCCATCAGGAAATCGAATTCGCTGTCGTTCATCCTGCCCGGCACCGGCAGGTTGCACGCATTGCCGCCGGCGCGGTCGTCGAGCGCGCCGGTATGTGGCCAGCGATTGTCCTCGTGCACGGAGACCAGGAACACCCGGCGGTCGCCGGAAAAGGCCGCCTCCACGCCGTCACCGTGATGGGCGTCGAGATCGACATAGAGCACCCGCTCCTTCCCAAGCTCCAGGAAGGTCAGCACCGAAAAGACGGGATCGTTGAAGAAGCAGAACCCTGAGGCGTGGTCGCGGAAGCCGTGATGCGTGCCGCCCGAAGGGTGGTAGGCGATGCGCCCTTCGGCGGCGCGGCAGGCGGCATGGATCGATCCGCCGACCGATGTCGCCGCCCGGTGGTAGAGCCCCTTGAAGATCGGGTTCTCCATCGTGCCGAGGGCGTATCTTTCGCGCTCTTCCGCGGTCGCGCGGCCACGCTGCTCGGCGGCCTTCAGCGCCGCGACATAGTCGGCGGTGTGAAACTTCAGCAGGTCGTCCAGCGTCGCGACGGGGCTCTGTACATATGCACCGGGGCCGGAGTCGGACAGCCAGCCCAGCTGCTCGCACAGCGTCAGGACCGAACCGATGCGCTGGATGGCGAGCGGATGGTTTCCGCTATAGCCCGTCTGTCGGTAGATCTCGCTGGATACGAACTCGGGCTGCAAGACGACACCGTCCCGGCGACCCTGCCGCCCGACCGAAAGGCCGGGGTCCGAAGTCGCGTGCACTATTCGACGGCGTCGAGCATCCGCGACCGCGGCG
>DATHRP010000009.1:0-4544 GCA_035465195.1 Afifellaceae bacterium
ACCGCGTTTGCTGTTCTGTCGTCATTCGGCCTGCTTTCCATCACTCTCGTGCGATGCGGCCGCACCTGAGTCAAGCGTCTCAGCAGCGCCCATTAACTGTGCCGAAGCAGCCGGCGGTCGGGCATGCGGCTTGAAATCGGCGTCCGTGCACGGGATAAAGGGGGCGAATCATCCGAGCCAAGGTGCGGCGGCCCGATGCCCAGTCTTTTCAGATTTCTCGTTCTGATCGGTGTCCTTGCCGGGATCGGCTATGGGGCCATGCTGGCGCTCGCCATCCTGGTCGAACCGACGCCGCGCGAAATGACCGTGCGAATTCCCTCGGAGCGGATGAACCCCTGATGAGTTCGGCCGGCCGCTCGCCTGCCGCCGGTTCACAGCGCGACCTGGCGCGTTTGGACGCCTTTCTCGACATGATGGCGGCCGAGCGCGGTGCGGCCCGCAACACTCTGGAGGCCTATCACAGGGACCTCGACGACTTCTTTCAGCAGACCGGACGCCTGGCGGATGCCGGCGCGGAAGATATCCGCATCTATCTGAGCGATCTGGCGGCGCGCCGGATGGCGCCGTCCTCGCAGGCGCGGAAGCTGTCGGCGCTGCGCCAGTTCTTCCGCTTCCAGCTTGCCGAGGGCGAACGCGCGGACGATCCGACCCAGAGCATCGACAGCCCGAAACAGGGTGGGCGGTTGCCGAAGAGCCTCGGCGTGGACGACGTCGACAGGCTTCTAGCGGCGGCGCGGGGACAATGCGAACGGCGCGGCCTATCGGCGGCCGGGCGACGGATCGCGCTACGGACGCTCGCGCTGGTCGAACTTCTCTACGCCACCGGCCTCAGAATATCCGAACTTTGCAGCCTGCCACGTTCTGCCGGAGCGACGGATCGGCCGTTTTTGATGGTGCGCGGCAAGGGCGGGCGCGAGCGTCTGGTGCCGCTCAACGAGGCGGCCCGGCAGGCGCTGGAGGATTACCGCAGTGCGTTGACGCCGGAGCAGGCGGAAAGTCCATGGCTGTTTCCCGCCACAAGCCGCTCCGGACACATGACCCGCCAGGCCTTCGCGCGCGACCTGAAGGGCGTGGCGGCGGAAGCCGGGCTGCCGGCCCGTCTCGTTTCGCCCCATGTTCTGCGGCATGCCTTTGCTAGTCACCTGCTGGCCGGCGGGGCCGATCTGCGCTCTGTCCAGATGCTTCTCGGGCACGCCGATATCTCGACCACGCAGATCTATACCCATATCCTGGAAGAGCGAATGCGGCATCTGGTCGAGAGCCATCATCCACTGGCCGAACGCGGCTGAACACAGCGGTTCTGACGGCGGCAAAGCGGCATCATATCGCTGGCGCCCCGCGCTTGACTCTGATATGGGCGCACGCCAGTTTGCTGAAAAGCCTGATAGCGGGCGGCCTACCGCCCGTCCCGCCAGACGAACCGTTGAATGCGCTCTTATCTCGATTTCGAAAAACCAGTCGCCGACCTCGAAGGCCAGATCCAGTCCCTTCGGCGGCTCGCCGAGAACGGCGAGGCCGTTGGCGTTGACGACGAAATCGCCGCGCTGGAAGAGAAAGCGCAGGATGCGCTCGTCAATCTCTATGCGCGGCTCACGCCCTGGCAGAAGACGCAGGTCGCCCGGCATCCGGACCGGCCGCACGCAAGTGCCTACATCGCTGATCTGTTCACCGAGTTCACCGAACTGGCCGGTGACCGCAAGTTTGCCGAGGATTATGCCATCATTGCCGGTCTCGGCCGGTTCCGCGGCCGTCCGGTCGCCGTTCTGGCCCAGGAGAAGGGCAGCGACACACAGAGCCGGCTGCACCGCAATTTCGGCATGGCACGGCCGGAAGGCTATCGCAAGGCAGTGCGCATCATGGAGTTGGCGGACCGATTCGGCATGCCGGTGGTTTCCCTCGTTGACACTGCCGGCGCTTATCCCGGGATCGGCGCCGAGGAACGCGGTCAGGCGGAGGCCATCGCACGCTCCACCGACGCCTGCCTGGCGCTGAGCGTGCCCAACGTGGCCGTGATCATCGGCGAAGGTGGCTCAGGCGGCGCGATCGCGCTGGCCACGGCAAACCGGACCTACATGCTGGAACATTCCGTCTACAGCGTGATTTCTCCGGAGGGCGCGGCGTCCATTCTCTGGCGCGATCCGGCGAAGGCCCAGGACGCCGCCACGGCGATGAAGATCACCGCCGAAGACCTGCGTGAACTCGGCGTTATCGACGGTATCATACGCGAACCCGTGGGCGGCGCGCACAGGTCTCCGGCTGACGTGATCGTCCGCACCGGCGATGTCATCGCCGCGGCGCTTGACCGGTTTTCCGGACAGTCGCCGGACGAGATCCGTCACAACAGGCAGCAGAAATTCCTCGCGATCGGCCGATCGCTTTCCTGATCACCGGTTACGCCGGGCCGAAGCCGAAAGTGATCATAAACAGCGTACAAAACCGGATTTCGCCTTGATTCCGGCATTTTAATGCCGCAATTTCGGAAAAATAGATGCGTTGGGCGGGATTTCAGGCGTTCGTTGGTCTTGGGATGCTAACGGATTGTCAACCTTGATAAATAATAATCGTTCCCGGTTTCCAGCGCGTTGGGGCGACTTGATGGTGAAGCTGCCTAAGCTGATGCACATGAAACGGGCCGGTATGCTGGCGGTAGCCGGTGTATCGCTCATGCTTGTCTCCGGATGCAACCAGCTTGCCAACATTCCGAAGCATCTCCGGCCACTCAGTTCGGGTGCGAAAATGGCGCTCGAGCAGAAGGGCATGGAAGAGACCAGTCCGATCCTCGTGCGCATCTTCAAGCAGGAATCGGAGCTGGAGGTCTGGAAACAGGTCAAGGCGACTGGCAAGTACGCTCTGTTCAAGACCTATGACATCTGCAGATGGTCGGGCGAGGTAGGTCCGAAATATCGTGAGGGCGACCGGCAGGCGCCTGAAGGCTTCTACACGATCACGCCTGCCCTGATGAATCCGAATTCCAGCTATCACCTGTCGTTCAACCTGGGCTATCCGAACAGTTTCGACCGGGCGCATGGCCGCACCGGCTCGCACCTGATGGTGCACGGCGCCTGCTCGTCGCGCGGCTGCTATTCCATGGATGACGAACAGATCCAGGAGATCTACACGCTCGCCCGGCTCGCCTTTCAGGGCGGTCAGCGCTCGTTCCAGGTTCAGGCCTTTCCGTTCCGTATGACGCCGGCGAATCTCGCCGCCAGCCGCAAGAGCCCGCACTACGAATTCTGGAAGATGCTCAAGGAAGGGCACGACCATTTCGAGGTGACCGGAATGCCGCCGAAGGTCGACGTGTGCTCCAAGCGCTATGTCTTCAATGCCGTGGCGCAGGAAGGCGTGAAGTTCAATCCGACGGGCGACTGTCCGGAAATGACGGTCGCCGAGCCGATCCGACTCGCTGTCCAGGAACGCGAGATGCGCGACGAGGAAAAGGAACTCAAGATCGTCGCACGGCTCGAGGCCCGGGAAAAACGCAGGGGCCCGCTCAACAGCATATTCGGTGTCGACACGGCGGTTGCCGAAGCGTCGCCGGCGCCGCAGTCCGTGCCGCAATCGATACCGCCGATCCGCTCCGCGCCGACAGCGGTTGCGGTCGCCAGCGATCCGGCACCAAAGCCGGCTGAGCCCGAAGTGGCCGAAACGCTTCCCGAGAGCCGTCCCGCGTCGGAAGGCAGCAGCGTGGCGACGGCCTATACGCTGGACGACGATAGCGACAGCGACAGTTTCATTACCGGTCTGATGAAGCGCATCTGGTAGCCCGGCGGGTTTTCCGATGACCCGGGGATTCGTCCGATGGGCATTTATCGGCCTGGCGCTGGTGTGCGCCGCGGCCGGTGCTTTTACTTGGCTTAATCCACACGTGGCACGGGAACTGGCGGATCGTGCCATTCGCCGGTTGCCTGAACCGGTTCGCTCCGCCCTGCTTCCGCAACCCGATCCGCTGGCCGAACGGCTGTCGGAACGCGGCCTTGCCCTCGGCCGGCCTGCGTTCGTGCGGATCTTCAAGGAACAGGCGGAGCTCGAGGTCTGGATGAAGGGCGATGAGCATTACGAACTGTACCGGACCTATCCGATCTGCCGCTATTCCGGCGCCCTCGGCCCCAAGCTGAAAGAAGGCGACCGGCAGGCGCCGGAAGGCTTCTATGCCGTCAACCGCAAGCAGCTGCACCCTGGAAGCCGTCATCATCTTGCCTTCAACACCGGCTTCCCGAATGCCTACGACCGGGCGCACGGGCGGACGGGCTCCTACCTGATGGTGCATGGCGGATGTTCGTCGATCGGTTGCTACGCCATGACGGACCGGGCGGTCGACGACATCTACCGGATCGTCGAGGCGGCGTTGGACAACGGACAGGATCACGTTCCAGTCCACGTCTTCCCGTTCCGGATGACGGCCGAACGCCTTGCCGCAGCGGCCGGTGAGCGCTGGACCGGTTTCTGGCGCAATCTGAAGACCGGCTACGACCTGTTCGAGAAGACGGGCGTGCCGCCCATGGCCTTTGCCTGCGGCGAGAACTACCGGTTCCGGCCAGGCGGCG
>DATHRP010000010.1:0-7162 GCA_035465195.1 Afifellaceae bacterium
TGACCGACGTGATCGAGGATGCCTTCCGCGCCGCGAATATCGAGGCCGATGATATCGACTGGTTCATACCGCACCAGGCGAACAAACGCATCATCGATGCCAGCGCCCGAAAACTCGGAATTTCCGAAGAGAAAGTGGTGATCACGGTCCAGGACCACGGCAACACCTCGGCTGCATCGATTCCGCTGGCCCTCGACACGGCCTGCCGGGACGGGCGCGTCAAGCAGGGCAATCTCGTGCTGCTGGAAGCCATGGGCGGCGGGTTTACCTGGGGGTCCGTTCTGGTGCGCTGGTAAACGAAAATCCTCGGACGGATTATTGACCGGTCGCGCTCACGGGCTTAGGTTGACCGCCTCGAGTAGGTCAACACAATAAGAATATTCAGGTAGCACATGGGCGGGAAGACGGTAACGAGGGCGGATTTGGCGGAAGCGGTGTACCGCCGGCTCGGTCTGTCGCGCACGGAATCAGCGGCAATGGTCGAGATGGTGCTGCAGGAAATCTGCAACGCGATCACCAGGGGTGAATCGGTAAAGCTGTCCTCATTCGGATCCTTCGTGGTGCGCGAGAAGGGTGAACGGGTCGGTCGGAACCCGAAAACCGGGCGGGAAGTGCCAATTCCCCCGCGGCGGGTGACAGTATTCAAACCCAGCAATATCATGAAGCAGCGGATCAACGATTCGCTTTCCAAGGCCAACGGGGCGGGTCACGGAGACTGATTCCTGCTGTATGGCGTATATTGACCGGCATCCCCTTAGGGGCGGTGGCGGTGTCCGGGGGAGACAGGCGTGGTCGAGAAAGGCCCAGAAGCGTTTCGCACGATCAGTGAAGTCGCGGAAGACCTCGATCTTCCACAGCATGTGCTGCGGTTCTGGGAAACCCGGTTCAACCAGATCAAGCCGCTGAAACGCGGCGGCGGGCGGCGTTACTACCGGCCGGACGATGTCGATCTTCTGTGCGGAATTCGCCTGCTGCTCTACGGCGAGGGCTACACGATCAAGGGCGTGCAACGCCTGCTCAAGGAAAAGGGTGTCGGTTTCATCGTCGAGGTCGGCCGGGCCGGTTCCGTGGAAACGGTTGCCGCCGGCGAAGACGAACCGATGGCCAACGGCGAGGACCATTCCGCCGAACTGGTGGAGAACGGGTCCGTGAATGTGCCGGCGCGCTCGGCGCGTCCGTTGTCCAACGACCGTCGGAAATTGCTGGAATCGGCGCTTTCGGAGCTTCTGGAAGTCAAACGCCTGCTGGACAGGGCGGGCGCGCGCAGCTCTACCTGAGACACCGGCATTGCACGCCAAATCCGCCGCCGGCCGCAGCGCCGCCGCGGTCCTCGATTTGCCGAGGCTCGAATTGCCAAGACTGGAAATGAATGGTCGGAGCGAGAGGATTCGAACCTCCGACCCCCTGCACCCCATGCAGGTGCGCTACCAGGCTGCGCTACGCTCCGACGCGGCGGACTATAATTATCCGGTCGGGCCAGTTCAATTGCCGCGAGGCGATTAATTCACGCTGTTCGTCAGAAGAACGACCGCTCGGGCACGAATATGGTGTCGCCCGGCCGGACCGGCTGGGTGATGGATATGATCCCTTCATGCAGCTTGCCGTTCAGGGTGCGGCTGATGCGGACATCGTGTGGCAGGGACTTGCTGGTGAAACCGCCCGCCATGGCGATCGCGGTCTCCGCCGTCATGCCCGGCACATAGGTGTATTTGCCCGCGGATTTTACCGCGCCGTAGACGAAGAATGGCCGGTATTCCGAGACTTCGACGGTGATATCCGGGTCTCGGAGATAGCGCTCGGCCAGTTTCGCCGTGATGACGGCCTGGAGCTCGACCGTTGAACGGCCCCGCGCCGGCACCTGCCCGATCAGCGGCATGGCGATGTAGCCGGACTGGTCGACGGAGGAGACGCCGCTCAGTGACGGCTGCTCGAAGACGGTGATCCGAACCTGGTCGCCGGTATCGAGCCGGTAGGGGCCGCTGATCGTCGTCGTACCGATCGCCGGCGCGCGCTCGGTGGTGGCGCAGCCGGCAAGGCCGGCCAGCAGCAGGAGGGTGCAAAGAAATCGGGTCAGGACCATAGCCGGTGAACGCGCCGTCACATTACCGGCAGTGTGGCGCATTATGGTTAATCGAAGGCTAATTCCGGCGTCCGGCGACCGTTTGTTAACACACCACTAACCATAAAAAGTCCAAGCTGGCCGGGAGATTCCGGAGCCTGGACGGTATGATTCGCAACGGTGAGAGGCGAGAGGCTGGACATGCCGGACGCGCCGCGCGTCTGCCGGCGCAGGCCTGGCCGCTCGTCGCACTGGCCGGAGCGGCGGGCGGGTTCCTGCTCTCGCTCACCGCCGAACCCGCCTATATTGCAGATGCCAGGGTGATTGTCGGCACGGCCGGCCTGTCCTCGGCGGGCGCCGACCTGCATTCCTCCGGGGTGATCGACGGCGAGGTGGCCGTGCTCAATTCGCGCGAGCTCGCCAGCCAGGTCATCAAGCGCCACGACCTCGCCAGCCGGCTCGACCGGGGCACACGCCCGTCCTTGTTCGATACGGTGCTGGTCGCCGTCGGCCTGCTGACGAACCCGAGCCATAGTTCGATCGAGGACAGGGCGCTGGCGACCTTCGAAGACGGTCTCAGCGTTGCGCCGGTCGGCAGTTCCCGGGTTATCGATATCAGCTATGCCGCGTCCGATCCGGGGTTTGCGGCGACGGTGGCGAACGCCGTGGCGGATACGTACGTGAAGGATCTGACGATCGTATCGGAACGCTCCGGCCAGGCGAGCCTTCAGTGGCTGCAGGGCGAGATCGAGAGCCTCAGGGCACGGGTCAACGAGGCGGACAGCCGCATCGAGCGCTACCGGTCGGGCTCGGACGTCTTCGATATCGTATCCGGCGGGCAGCGCACCGACCTGGCGTCGCAGGAGCTCAGCGAACTCAACGCGGAACTGGTGCGCGCGCGCGCCGCACACGCCGAGGCCAATGCGCGCGCCGAGGTGGTGCGGCAGATCCTGAAACAGGGCAGCGCGGTGGAGGCGGCGCGGGAGGTGCTGGATTCGGCGCTGATCCAGAGATTGCGCGAACAGCAGGTCCGGCTGCAATCGGAAAAGGCAGAGCTTTCCTCCACCTACCTTCCGGGCCATCCGAAAATCGAATCCCTGCAATCGCAGCTCAACGACCTTGACGGCCAGATCCGCGCCGAGATCCGCAAGGTGCTGAAGTCCGTCGAGATGGCCGCGGATATCTCGGCCGCCCGCGTCAGTTCGCTGCAGGACAGCCTCAGCGAATTGAAGAGCAACGCGCTGAGCCGTGGCACGGTCGTCGAATTGCGTGCGCTGGAGCAGGATGCCCGGGCGCAACGGGAGCTGCTTGAAACGTTCCTGACGCGGTACCGACTGCTGGCCGCCGAAACCGGAGGGGCGCGGCCGGGCGCGCGCATCATCTCGAAGGCGCGGCCGCCGACGGCGCCGGCGCGTCCCGTTCGCACAGTGTGGGCCGCCGTCGGGGCCGGAATCAGTCTCGTTTTCGTGCTTTTCAGCGCTCTGGCCGGCCGGGCGGACGGGTCGGTTCGGGGGCGGTTTGTGCACCAAGAGGAGGAGGACGATCTCGCCGAGATCATTCGCGCGGCGCGGCGACAGGCCAGGCGCGAAAGCTTCAGAGAGACGATCCTGCCGTCGCCGGCGGATGATGCCCGGCCGCGACATGATACAGCCTGGCGGGACGTTGCCGCACGGACGCCGGACGCGGGGACCGGCAACCCGGTCGAGAATACGCCAGAAGCCGTGCCGTGCGTGGCTCCGCAGGAGAAGCGAGAACCCGCGCCGCAGGTGCCGGAGCCTGCCGTCGCCCGTAAAGCGCCCGATATCGACGATGCACCCGGAACGGCCGAACTCGGCCGTATCCTGACCGAAAACCGGGCACGGATCGTACTCTTCGCCGGCGCCGGTCCGGCGCGCGAGCGCGAGAGCGCGACGGACCGTCTCGCCCTTGCGGCGGCCGCGCGTGCCGCCGCCGCCGGTTGCGCCGCAGTGCTGCTCGATATCGGCCTCAGGCCGTCGCCCGTCCTCACGCCCCATGTCGGCGAGCCCGGCCTCGGTCATTTAATCTCGGGCAGGGCGCCGTTCGGGCGCGTCATCCGCCGCGACGCGGAGCGCGGCGTTGACGTGATCGGAATGGGCCGAGCCATGGGGAACCCGCCGTTGAAGCGGCTTGCCACGGCGGTGGCCAAGCTTGCCCGGCGTTACGACAAAGTGATCCTGGTCGCCGACCGGGTCGAGGACTGGCCGCATCTTTTCGTGCGCCCGGATTTCGCTGTGCTGGTATGCGATCCGGCAATGGACGATGCGAGAAGGCGAGCGCTTTACGACAGCGTGCGCAAGCGGGGGGCGAAACAGGCGCTGATCGTGCGCAACGAGTGGCAGGCCGCGCGGGAGGCGCGGCGGGCGGCTTAGCAAATTACTCCAACGCTTTGTCCAACGCGGTCGAACAGTGGATCAGCGTGGTGTCGAATACCGGCACCTGGACGTTGCCCTGGTTGAGCAGCATGCCGACCTCGGTGCATCCGAGGATCATGCAATCCGCGCCGGCATCCACCAGACGTCCCGCGATGGCGATATAGATTGCCGCACTTTCTTTGGTCGTGACGCCGCGGCAAAGCTCTTCGTAGATGATCCGGTGGGTCTCGGCGCGATCGGCATCATCCGGGATCACCGGGAGCAGCCCCGCGGCAACCAGGCGGTCGGTGTAGAACGACTGCTCCATGGTAAAGGCGGTGGCCATCAGACCGGGAGATTTCAGTCCTTTCGCGTTTATCGCCTTGGCGGTTGCGTCCGCGATGTGAAGCATGGGGATGCCGACGCCGCGCATCATCCGGTCGGCGAGCTTGTGCATGGTATTGGTCGCAAGGATGATAAAGTCGGCACCGCCGCGTTCGAGCGCCTTTGCCTCATTGTTGAGGATAGCCTCGGCGGCATCCCATTCGCCCTTCATCTGGAGTTCTTCGATCCGGGCGAAGTCCAGGGAGCGGATCAGGAGTTCCGGCGAGTGGAGCCCGCCGAGGCGCTCACGAGTCAGTTCGCACAGCTCGCGATAGTAGATCTGCGTCGAGGCGGCAGACATTCCCCCGAGAATTCCGATTGTCTTCATCTTTGGCCTCACCAAGCAGCGGCGTGATTGCGTTCCGGTGATAGATCATTGCTCGCGGGGTGGATATGAACCGGTCGGGTCGTCTTTGCCCGACAACCGGCGAGGCTCTCGAATCCATGCACTGCTCAATCGTCGGCGACCCGGTCGGGCTTCTGCATCCACCAGATCAGTCCGGCGGCCGGCACGGCCCACAGCAGCCCGGCCACGGCATAGTAGACGAGCTGGACCAGGCCCGACGTGCCGGGCAGCTTGGCGGCGGCGATCGTCATCGCCATCAGGCTATAGACGATGATGAAGACGACAAGCACCACGGTGCCGATCAGTTTTCGCAATCGCTGGGGCATGGTTCAGTGCAATCCCGCGGCTCGGTCCGTGTTTTCAGGGGCCGGTCTATTGCAATTGCCGTCGCCCGGCAATTGCGGGCGGGCGCGACGAGATGGCGCTTGTCTGTCGGGCGGCTTGGACCTATGCCCTATGCCATGACCATGAGCAATACCGATATGGCCGTTGCCGGGGAAGCGCCGGGACGGGCACAGCGCAGCCTGCGGCCGGTGCGGATCTGGCTTGGTGTGATCGCTGCTCTCGTGGCGCTGATGGTGATCGTCGGCGGCGCGACGCGCCTCACCGATTCCGGACTTTCGATCACCGAGTGGAAACCGGTGACCGGTGCAATTCCACCGCTTTCGGAGGCCCATTGGAAGGCAGAATTCGAGAAATACCAGCAGATCCCGGAGTACCGGCAGGTGAACCACGGCATGTCGCTGGAGGAGTTCAAGACCATCTACTGGTGGGAATGGGGCCACCGGTTCCTCGGCCGGCTGGTCGGCGTGGCCTTCCTGGTTCCGTTTCTCATCCTGATCGCTACCGGCCATATCCGCCGGTGGATGGCGCCGCGGCTGATCGGCCTGTTCGCGCTTGGCGGGCTGCAAGGGGCGATCGGTTGGTGGATGGTGACGAGCGGCCTGACCGAGCGGACGGACGTCAGCCAGTACCGGCTGGTGGTCCATCTCACCATGGCCTGCTTCATCTTTGCCGCGCTGATCTGGACCATGCTCTCGCTGTCGGAAAGGGCGGAACCGCATGCGCCTGCCCGGATCAGGAAAACGGCCTGGCTGGTGCTGGCGCTGGTCTTCGTGCAGATCGCGCTGGGGGCGCTCGTGGCCGGGCTCGATGCCGGCCTGACCTACAATACCTGGCCGTTAATGGACGGCGATTTCATTCCGGGCGGGTTGTTCATGATCGAGCCGTGGTGGCTGAATGCGACCGAAAACATCGCGACCGTCCAGTTCGACCACCGCGTGTTCGCCTACCTGCTGACGGCCGTTGTCGTCTTCCATGCCTGGCAGCTCCGGGCCGCCCGCCACGGCGGCCGTGCAGTGGCGCTGGCCGGCACCGTGCTGCTGCAGATCCTGATCGGCATCGCGACGCTGCTACACGCCGTGCCGCTGTCGCTGGGCATCCTGCACCAGGCCGGCGCGCTGCTTTTGCTGGCCGTCGCGGTCTGGAACGTGCAGGCCAGCCGCGGAGAGGCGCGGCTGATCGGTCCTTGACGTTTTGCTATGTGGCCGCGAGGCTGCGTCAGGAGCAATCGCGTGAACGAACATCCGAAAACGATCGTCGGCCATTCGACATGCCCGCATGACTGCCCGTCCTGCTGCGCGTTGGACGTGGACGTGATCGGCGGCCAGCGGATCGGCCGTGTTCGCGGCGCCAAGGACAACAGCTACACGGCGGGCGTGATCTGCGCCAAGGTGGCGCGCTATGCCGAGCGGATCCACCACCCGGATCGGCTGACGAAAGCGCTGAGGCGCACGGGCGCGAAAGGCGAGGGGGCCTGGCAGGAAATCTCCGTCGCCGAGGCGCTGACCGTGCTTGGCGGCCGGTTGTTCGAGGGTGAATTTTGTGAGCGGCATAGCGGAACCGAAGACCTATGCACGCACTCGGTAAACTGCTCGATCCGCTCGCTGTGGCGCTCGGTACAATCGGTGGTCGATCAATTGTTGCGCCTCACGACTTTGC
>DATHRP010000011.1:0-3059 GCA_035465195.1 Afifellaceae bacterium
GTTGATGCCGTTTTGCCCCATGATCCTGAGTTTCTCCACCTTGCCCGGGCGCACGCCGATCTGCAGGTAGAGGTTGGGATGCCGGTCCATCAGCTCCTCGGTCAGCGCCACCGTCCTGTGCGGAAGCAGGGCCGTGCCGGCATGCACCCAAACGATCTTTGCCTTCGGGTTGTGCGCCAGCAGCCGCTCGAACCCGTCGATATTGCGCCTCAGCCTGTCCGGATTGTCGCGTGCCCTCAGATAGTCCGGCGTCTCCATGTCACGCACCACCGGTTCCATGTGAAAATCGATCGGAACGTCATGGCGCGCGGCGATATCGGCGAGCAGCAGGAAGAGCGGATGGTCGGCCGGCACGCTCTCGAACGGGTGATTGTCGGTGATCGAGAAGTGCAGGGCCGTCATCTCGCCGAAGCCGACGGCGCCCAGGGCGAGAATTCGCTCCGCCCTTCGCTCGAAACGCCGGCGCAACGCTTCGCTGACCTTTCCATCAGGCGATTCCAGGTTGATCATCGGATTGAGCGAGCCGCCGCCGCCCAGGAAGGCGAACCGGTCCGGATAGGCCTGCGCCGCGTCGATGATGCCTTCCAGCGTGGTGTAGCCGGCCCGGGCAGGATGGAGCTGTGGCGTCGGCATCAGGATCGCCCCGGCGAATCCGCCTTCACCGATGGCGGCGCGCGCCTGCTCGACGGTCTCGCGGTACCTGGCAGCGGACCGCCCGCCGCTGCCGCCGGAAACATGCACATGAGTGTCGATCCACGGGATCGTTGCCCGGCCGGTCGCGCCGCTGTCGCCGAGCGCGGCTTTCGGAAAGCGGGGGCCGGCTGGCCGCACCGTATCGAGGGCCTTGCGCTGCGGCGCGGCCGCGTCCAGGGATATCCCCCAATGCCGGGAGAAGTCCTCCGGCGTCAGGAAACCGTCCGCATCCTTGTCCAGCATGCGGAAATTCTTCCTTGGCCATTCCTGCGGGCTGAGTTTTCCGTCGCCGTCGCGGTCATGCAGCTCGATCGGCCGGTGCGGGTTGCGGCCCTGCGCCTGCAGCGTGCCGGCGGTCGCCGCGAGCAGGGCCAATATCCAGCATCCCGCCGTCGCCGAAACCGAAGCTGCCCTGATCGTTCCCGCTCGCATGTTTCTGACCCCTAGTCGACCCGTTCGATCGTCACGCGTCCGGTGCAGGTCGGTTTCGCGCCGGCGAACCGGCCTTCGCCCTTGTCGCCGCTGATCGTTCCTTCCTGGATGTTCATCGGGCGGCCGTCCGGGCTGGTGACCTCGATCCGGAATGCGCCGGCGTCGGAGACGGTCCCCGTCTTCGGGAGCTGGTGATGCGGCTCGTCGATCAGGCCCTTCAAGACCGTGACCGGGTAGGTCCGGTCGCCATTGTCGAGGCAGCCGGTCCGCGAATGGACGCTCACCCGCCAGCGGCCGTCGAAGGGATAGGCCGGCGCGGCGGGCGGGACGAGCAGCCGCCAGGCAAGGACGCCGGCCAGCAGGACCGCCAGGCCGGCCGCTCCGGCGATGATCGGTCCGCGTCGGAGCGCGGCCCGGGCGCCTGCCGGCGCCTGCCGGCCGCCTGTTTGCTCCTCAGCCCGGACGGAGACCTGTCCGGGCACGATGCGGAAAGCCGGCACCGGCTCCGGGATGTTCTTGACCGATTGCGGGCCGATATCCTTGAACGCCACCGACAGCTTGTTCTTCACCTGCTCGAAGGTGCTGCCGGAAATGCAGATGCCGCCCTTCTCGGCAAGCCCCTCCAGCCGGGCGGCGACGTTGACGCCGTCGCCGAACAGATCGTCGCCCTCGATCATCACGTCGCCGACATTGACGCCGATGCGGAACCACATCTGCGCCTCCTCGGCGAGCTGGGCGTTGCGCACGGCAAGCTCTTCCTGGATCGACACGGCGCATCGGACCGCCTCCACGGCGCTGCCGAACTCGGCGAGCACCGCGTCGCCTGCGGTATTGAAGATCCGGCCGCCGTGCTTGGCGACGAGCGCGTCGATGACCTTTCGATAGGCCCGCAGCCGCGCAAGCGTCGCTTCCTCGTCCTCGGCCATCAGCCGGCTGTAGCCGGCAACGTCCGCCGCCAGAATTGTCGTCAGCCTGCGCACGACCTCCGCTTCGCGCATGGAACGGTTCCCCATGTCGTCAGAGGATCGCCACAGTCTAGGGGAGTTCCGCGCCAATGTCTCCCTGTCCGCCCGCGCTGCGGAAGGGAGGTGCCGGAGCCCCTGGCGGCGAGGCTCCCGCTGCGGCCCGCCGCGCCGTTTCTCCAGACAACGTCATCCCGGATGCTCCTGAGGCTCCCGAAGGGGCAGCATCTTCGATGATGCGATGCTGACCCGGGATCGGGTGCCGCATGCACGGCACCACTGGATCCCCGGAACAAGTCCGGGGATGACGGGAGTGGATGAGGCCGTGGTTTTCGCGAGCCTATCTCCGCCAGCCTCTGAACACACACCCATCCGTCATTGCCGGACTTGTAGCCCTCGGACTTGTTCCGGGGGCAACCCAGTTGCGGAGACGTGGCCAGTAATGGCGCCCGACTTTACCCCGCCGCCCGCCGCGTCTGCGTCGCCAGATGCTCGCGGTACACCGTGTCCACCAGCCCGTGCAGCTCGGCCGTGCGCGCGCCGAACCAGCTCAGCGCCTCCTCGCTGATCCGGTACCGGCGATTGATCAACTCCGTGATCGGCTTAAATCTTTCTTGGTCGCCAAGAAACCTCTCAAGGCCGACGCTCTGGCGTAATCCAGAGATGAGGTCTTCTCGACTTAGCTCGACGTCGGAAACGTCCTCGACCTGATTTCGGGCAAATTCGAACAATCTATCCGTGAGCGCTCTGAGCAATGCGACATCGAAAATCTTCTCATTGAACCATTGCTCATTTGACTCGCTTCGGCCGCCGGAGAGCCTAGAGTTCAAGACCTGATAGTGGCGGATGATCGTGCCGGACCGAAGAGGGCCAGCATGAACGCTGGCAACAAAAACCCGCGCCGCCGGCGGGGTCTCCGCAGGCTGCACGGGTGGGATGTTCACCTTTTACCCCTTTCCGGCTCCGCTGTCA
>DATHRP010000012.1:0-3711 GCA_035465195.1 Afifellaceae bacterium
TGCCGGAACAAGTCCGGCAATGACGAGGTTAGGGTATTCCGGGCGTGATAAGTTCGGCATCGCCGAAAAGGCCAAGGCGAAGATTACTCCGCCTTTTCCTTCTCTTCTTCCGCAGGAGTATCCTCGGCAGGCGCTTCTTCCGCAGCGGTCTCTTCGGCCGGAGCTTCCTCAGCGGGAGCTTCCTCAGCCGGGGCCTCTTCCGCGGGTGCTGCCTCGGCTGCTGCGGCCGCTTCCTTCGCCTCTTCCTCAGCCTGCTTCTTCGCTTCCAGGCGCTCCTGCGCCTTGGCGCCCGGCAGGGCCTTCTTCGGGTTGTTGCGCGGCGGCCGCTTGGCGAGGCCGGCGGCGTCGAGCAGTTTCAGCACCCGGTCGGTCGGCTTGGCGCCGGTGCCGAGCCAGTGCTGGATGCGGTCGGTATCCATCACCACGCGCTCGGCATGGTCCTTCGGCAGAAGCGGGTTGAAAGTGCCGAGTTTCTCGATGTAGCGGCCGTCGCGCGGGGAGCGCTCGTCGGCTGCAACGATGCGGTAGAACGGACGCTTCTTCGCGCCGCCCCGGGCCAGTCTGATCTTCACTGCCATTGTCTTGTCCTTCTTGAACGTTCGTCTGGTTTGTCTGGTTGAAAGCTATTTCTTCTTCGAGCCCTTGCCCCCTACGGCATGGGAGCCGGGCAGGCCGGGAAGGCCTCCAGGCAGATTGCCGCCGAGCATCGAGCCGCCCATGCCGCCCCCCATGCCTCCATGGCGAACGGCCTCCATGGTCGCCTCGTCCGGCATCTGCGGCATGCCGCCGCCGAACAGGCCGGCAAGCCCGCCCTTCTTGCGGCCGAGCTTCTTCATCATGTCCGACATCTGCCGGTGCATCTTGAGCAGCCTGTTGACGTCCTGCACCTGGGTGCCCGAGCCTGCCGCCACGCGCTTCTTGCGGCTGGCGTTGAGCAGCGCCGGCTTGGCGCGCTCGCGCTTCGTCATGGAGGAGATGATCGCGAGCTGCCGGTTGAGGACGGAATCGTCCATGCCGGTCGCCGCCATCTGGTTCTTGATCTTTCCCATGCCCGGCATCATGCCCATGATGCCGCTCATGCCGCCGATCTTCTGCATCTGCCTGAACTGGTCGGCGAGGTCCGCAAGATCGAACTCGCCCTTCTTCAGCTTGGCGGCGGCGGCCTTCGCCTTCTCCTCGTCGATCTCCTGCGCGGCCTTCTCCACCAGCGAGACGATGTCGCCCATGCCGAGGATGCGGTCGGCGATGCGGCTCGGATGGAAATCCTCCAGCGCGTCCATGCCTTCGCCGGTGCCGATCAGCTTGATCGGCTTGCCGGTGACCGCGCGCATGGAAAGTGCCGCGCCGCCGCGGCCGTCGCCGTCGACGCGGGTCAGAACGATGCCGGAAATTTTTACCCGCTCGTCGAACGACCGCGCGACGTTGACGGCGTCCTGGCCGGTCAGCGCATCGGCGACGAGCAGCACCTCGTGCGGATGGCTCTCCGCGCGGATCTCCTGCATCTCGATCATCAGCGGTTCGTCGACATGGGTGCGGCCAGCCGTGTCGAGCATCAGCACGTCATAGCCGCCGAGCCGCGCGGCGTTCATCGCCCTTTTCGTGATGTCGACCGGCGTCTGGCCTTCCACGATCGGCAGGGTCGACACGCCGACCTGCTCGCCGAGCACCTTGAGCTGCTCCTGCGCCGCCGGACGGCGGGTGTCGAGCGAGGCCATCATGACCTTCTTCTTCTGCCGCTCCTGCAGGCGCCTGGCGATCTTGGCCGTGCTGGTGGTCTTGCCAGAGCCCTGCAGGCCGACCATCATCAGCACCACCGGCGGCGTGGCGTTGAGGTCGACCGGTTCGGCCGCCTCGCCCAGCATCGCCACAAGCTCGTCATGGACGATCTTGACGACCATCTGGCCCGGCTTGACGGAGCGCACAACCTCGGCGCCGACGGCCTTTTCGCGCACCTTTTCCGTGAAGTCGCGGACCACGTCGAGCGCGACGTCGGCTTCCAGCAGCGCCCGGCGCACCTCGCGCAGCGCCTCGCCGACATCCTTGTCCGACAGCGCGCCGCGGCCGGTGATCTTGTCGAATATGCCGCCCAGGCGGTCCGACAGGGTTTCGAACATCAGGTCCTCAATGCCTTATCGCATCCGCGGGCGAACCTTCGCTGGCGGATGTTAGCCTCCGGGCGCTCTTTATACCTTTGCGGGGCCCGGTCGGCGGATCAAATTTGGCTCTGTTTCAATAGAGTGCGGTGGCGATACGCGCCGGAGCCGGAAAAGTCAAGCAAGACGGCAACCGGCCGCGGGCAAGCCGCGGCCGGTCAAAGTGCACGACGGTGGCGGATGCGGGAGGCTCAGCCGCCGGAACCGTGTACAGGAGGCTTCGCGTTCGTGCCGCGCGTGCCGGTCGAGGTCTTCGGTCCATGCGAGCCAACGCAGCGGATGCGAACGTTGACCGTGGTCGAGACGACCTTGCGCACCCGGTCGACTAAGTAGGTGTTCGCCGGGTGCCCGACCGCCTGGCGGCCGGCATCGACGACCATGGTGAGCTTCAGCGGCAGGAGATCGCCGGACCGGCGGTCCCGGCACATCTTCTCCGCCGCGGAGCGGAAGTTGCCGAGCGTGGCCGGACGGATCGTCGCCGCAAACGGCCCGGCAGCGATCGACTTGGTCGGGCTCCTGAGCAGCTTGTAGGCGTGCGGCGGCGTCATGCCGGGCACTGGAAAAATCGGCTTGCCGGACGACGAACCGACGAAATAGGCGTCGAAGATCATGTGGGCGTCGCCGGAATTGTTGAGCTTGCCGCCAACCTTGAGCGGCAATCTGAGATCGCCCGTGGCGCGGAATACGAGGTCGTTGCCCCGCACCACCTTGTATTCGGGATAGCCGTATGCAGGGGCCGCGACCGGCGTGATCGCGACGTCGCGCAGGCGGGTCTCGGCTTGGGCCGACGCCGCCAGTAGCGTGAAGGCGGCGATGAGGCCAAAGGCCGCGGCGAAGGCGCGGACGATCGACCGGTTTGCGATTGAATTGTCGAATTGCATGGCGAATCTCCAGTTTGCCGGCCAGTCGGCAGGCCATATTTCGGGGGGCGGACCCGCGTGGGCGGGGCGACTGGAGGTTTGTCGATCTGGCGGGCGATCCGGTTCAAACGGCGCCGGCATTTCGTTAAGGATTGATTAACGCGCGCCCGATGTCGCGCCATCCGAACTGGAAACCCGACGGCTTTTCCGCCATATACGGCTGAGCCAGCAATTTCTGACCGAGAACCGCCGCACCATGATCCCCTTCCGCAAGATGAACGGGCTCGGCAACGATTTCGTCGTGATCGACCTGCGTCCCTCTCCAGACAGGGGGAACGCGGGCGATGCCGCGCGTCCGGCGCCGGAGGTGCTGCAACGGCTGGCAGACCGCGAGAGCGGCATCGGCTTCGACCAGTTCATCACCATCGAGGACAGCGACAAGGCCGACGCTTTCATGCGCATCGACAATGCCGACGGCGGCGAGGTGGAAGCCTGCGGCAATGCCACGCGCTGCGTCGCCGGCCTGCTGTTCCAGGAGCGCGACGGCAAGACCGTCGCCATTGAGACCCGCGGCGGCGTGCTCGTCGCCTGGCCGGGCGCGGCGAAGGGCGAGATCAGCATCGACATGGGCGTGCCGAAGTTCGGCTGGGAGGACATCCCGCTTTCCGAATACTTCCCCGACACGCGCTATATCGAGC
>DATHRP010000013.1:0-2608 GCA_035465195.1 Afifellaceae bacterium
CCGGACCCTGTGTTGACGACGATCGGCGAGAAATAGATCGTCATCTGGTCGCGCGGCATGAAGGCGGCCTCGAGCGCGGCGTTGACCTCGTCCTTGGCGGCGTTGGTGACGAAACCGTCGGGCAGGGGGAACGAACGGGTGCCGTCAGTGATGACGGTGACCTCGATGTCGCCGACCCTGTAGCGGTAGAAGCCCGGAGCTTGCATATCGGCCTTCGGCGCGGCGGCGCTGGTCGGCGTTGCCTGCACTCCACCCGCGGCGGCAAACGCGGCGGCTGCCGCGGCTCCTTTCATTGCTGTACGACGATCGATCTCAGGCATGTATTCCTCCCGGGAAGCTCTGATGCTTGTTTGCGTTGGTCGGTTGGTCCGGCATGCTCCAAGTTGAGAAGGCCGTCGCAATCTTGCCGTCAATGGAAGTCCGGTTCAACCTGAACGACGGCCGCCCCGGTAACGGTTTCGTTTCCAATCCGGGGCGAACCGCTCTATGTGGTCACCCTGACAGACGAGGCGGGTATGGACTTTCAGCTCAGCGAGGATCAGCGGCAGTTCCAGTCGGTCGCCGAGGCGTTTGCGCGCGAGGAGATGGAGCCGCATGCGTCCGAATGGGACGAGAACTCGGTGTTTCCGGTCGAAACGCTCAGGGCGGCGGCGGCGCTGGGATTCGCCGGACTATACGTGCGCGACGATGTCGGCGGGTCGGGACTGACGCGGCTCGACGCCGCGCTGGTCTTCGAGGCGCTGTCGCGGGCTTGTCCGTCGACGGCCGCCTATATTTCGATTCACAACATGGCGTCGTGGATGATCGACCGGTTCGGCAGCGACGACCAGCGCCGGCGGCTGTTGCCGGACCTCTGCTCGATGGCGCATTTCGCCAGCTACTGCCTGACGGAGCCCGGCGCGGGTTCGGACGCGGCGGCGCTCAAGACGAGAGCGGTGCGCGACGGCGACGCGTACGTGCTGAACGGCAGCAAGGCGTTCATCTCCGGCGGCGGCGTGGCGGATGTCTACGTGGTGATGGCACGGACCGGCGGCGAAGGGCCGTCGGGCATTTCCTGCCTCGCGGTGCCGAAGGACTGTCCCGGCCTGTCTTTCGGCGCGCAGGAGCGCAAGCTCGGCTGGAATAGCCAGCCGACGGCGCAGGTGAATTTCGAGGACTGCCGGGTGCCGGCCGACAACCTGATCGGCGGAGAGGGCAACGGCTTCCGCATTGCGATGGCCGGGCTCGACGGCGGGCGGATCAATATTGCCGCCTGTTCGCTTGGCGCGGCGGGGGTGAGCCTGGAACGCAGCATCGCGTACATGAAGGAGCGCCGGCAGTTCGGCCGTCCGCTCGCCGATTTCCAGGGCCTTCAATTCCGGCTGGCCGACATGGCGACCGAGCTGGAGGCGGCGCGGCTGATGGTCTACCGGGCCGCCACGATGCTCGACGGTGGCGACCCGAAGGCGACCCAGGCGGCGGCCATGGCCAAGCGTTTCGCCACCGACACCGGTTTCGAGATCGTCAACCGGGCGCTCCAGATGCACGGCGGATACGGCTATCTGCGCGATTTTCCGTTCGAGCGCTATCTGCGCGACCTCCGGGTCCACCAGATCCTGGAAGGCACCAACGAGATCATGCGGGTGATCGTCTCCCGAAACCTGCTCAGGGACTGACGGCATGGTCCGGGGCATGATCGTCGGCGGGCTGGTGTGGATCGTGGCGCGGATCTTCTTCCGCTTCACGGGCCAGTGGTTCCTCGACAACGAGCCCTATACGCTGCTGTTCGGATTCAGCTGGATGACGATCAATTCGGCGCTGGCGGTGTGGTTCGTGGTGCGCTGGTTCTGCCCCTCGCGGGAACAGTTCTGGCCGTTCGGCGTCGGCCTGGTGGTGCCGGGCCTGTTCGGCGATTCCGTCATCACCATGTTCTTCGGGCTGGTCTACCCGAATATCGGCGGCCACTTGGCGGCGGGATACGGGTCCTGGATGCTGTGGGGCTACGGCGTGATCATGGCCTCGCTGCTGCTGTTCGGCGAACGCGCGGTGAAACCGAATGCCGGCTGAGAGCGATATCCGTTTCGAGACGCGTGGCCGGTTGGGGCTGGTGACGCTCGACCGCGGCCGTGCGCTGAATGCGCTGAGCCATGCCATGGTGCTGGCGCTGGACGAGGTGCTGGACCGCTGGGAAGCCGACCCCGAGATCGCCCATATCGTGATCCGGTCGGCGGATGAGAAAGCGTTCTCGGCCGGTGGCGACATCCGCGAACTCTATGAGGAGGGGCTGAGGGCGAAGCGCGGCGAGGCGGAAAAGCCGACGGCGTTCTTCGATCACGAATACCGCCTCAACATCAGGATCAAGACCTACCCGAAACCCTATATCGCACTGGTCGACGGCATCGTCATGGGCGGTGGCGTCGGCGTTTCCGTGAACGGCCGACACCGTGTGGCGGGACCGAACATCCGCTTCGCGATGCCGGAGGTCGGCATCGGCTTCTTCCCAGATGTCGGAGGAACTTGGTTCCTGCCGCGTCTTCCGGGCGAGACCGGCGCCTACCTGGCGCTGACCGGAGCGCGGCTGGACCAGGCGGATTGCTGCTGGTCGGGTATTGCCACGCAGGCCGGCGAC
>DATHRP010000014.1:0-1830 GCA_035465195.1 Afifellaceae bacterium
GCCTGGGCGAGTCCGATCTCCAGAAGCCGGTTCGTCATGAACGCCGAGGCGGCCGTGCTGCCGAACGTATAGCGCCCGGCGACAATCTGTTCAGCCGAGATGCGCACGTCGGCATCGAAATTGTCGAACCAGTCCGTGTCAATGCGGCGCTCCCGCCAGGTCACGTCGTCCGCGCCGCCGAGCGCATGCAGGTATGGTGTGATGTCCATGGCCGAGAAGGCGAGGGTGCCGGTCAGCTTCGGTTTGCCGCCATCGACCGGTATCGACACGCTGAGCGTGCCGGTCGCCGAATTATCGTCGAGCTGGAGGCTGCCGCGGTCGACGAAGAACCTTTCGGGTTTGAGCTCGGTGTGTCCCGATATGGCAATCGGCCCGAGCCCGGGTCCGGTTGTCCGCGGACCGCCTGCAAAGCTGATGATTCGCCTCAGCGATGGGCCGCTTGCATCGAGCTGGCCGGAAAACCGGAATGCCTTGTAGTCCGCCAGTTCACCGTTGAAACGGGCGTTCAGCATGTCGCTTGTCAGTTCGGCGGAGAACGAGGTGACCTTGCCGTCGAAGAACGCGGGCGCGTTTCGGAGGCGCGCGCGAAAGGCGACGGTTTCGCCGCGTGCGATAACCGTGGCACTCAGGGTGGCTGGCTCGCGGATATCGGCCCAGTTGAGCTCCAGCGACGAGACTTCGGCAGTCTCGCTCTCGCCGCGCTTCCGGTTGTCATAGGTTATCCTGGCGTTGTTGAGCACGAAACGGTCGAATGGGAGGTCACCGGTCAGCGCAAGTTGGACCGCGGCCGGCGCACTGTCGAACTGCCAGTTCCGCAATCCTTCTGAATCGCGGAGCAGCCGGATCTCGGCATTGTCGAGCCTCAGGGTGCCGAGGCTGATCCTGCCGATCAGCAGCGGGACCAGCCGGATGTCCGCCCTCACGCGCTCCGCGACCACAATCTCGTTGTCGCGCCCGCCGCTAGGGCCGCTCACATGCAGATCGGACAGGATCAGGCTGGGCGAGGGAAACAGCTCCAGCTCGGCTTCCTCACCGGCCGTGACCACGCGCCCCGACCACGCCGACAGCTGGCTGATCGCCCGGGTACGGGCCTTGTCCACCGACAGCAGAGCCGATACGGCGGCGATATAGCCGGCGAACAGCACCATGACGACAGCAAGAACGGCGGCGGCTCGCTTCATGGTTCCGTCTTCGTCAGTTGGCCCCTTGGGCTTCCGCGATAAAAGGTGCCGCCGTCAAACGCAAGTATCTGTCGCGGCGGAGTTCTACGCCTTGCGGCCGGCCCGCGCCGTGTGGCATCAGTTTGTGAAGTCGTCTGAAAACCCGCGCAGTGTCCCATGACCGACGAACCTCTCTGGTCACCAGATCCGTCCCGTTTCGAAAAGACAAGGCTCGCCGCCTTCATGGCGCTTGCCGCGGAGCGTGCCGGCAAGCCGATCGACGACTTTCGGGCGTTGCATGCCTGGTCCGTCGGGGAACCGGCCATGTTCTGGGAACTGGTCTGGGCGTTTTCCGGCGTGACAGGAACCGGATCGGTATCCGGACATGCCGATCTCGATCGCATGCCCGGCGCCTGCTTTTTCAAGCATGCCGAACTGAACTTCGCGGAAAATCTGCTGAAGGGTGTCGGTGAAGGCGATGCGATCGTCTTTCGGGGCGAGGACAAGGTCGAGCGGCGGATCGGCGGCGACGAATTGCGCCGACGGGTCGCGCGGCTGCAGGGCGCGTTGCGACAGGCCGGCGTCGGCGCCGGCGACCGCGTCGCCGCGATGATGCCCAACATGCCGGAGACGATCGTCGCCATGCTCGCGGTGACCTCGCTCGGGGCGA
>DATHRP010000015.1:0-2342 GCA_035465195.1 Afifellaceae bacterium
CGTCGATCATCTCGATCGGAACCATAGCACTGACGACCGGCGCTGAAGGCTGGAGCTCCTCACTCGGCCCCCCGGTGCCCGCATTGCCCAGGCCGGCAAAGAACGACGACTGGTCGCTGGTCAGAATCCGAGAGACGTCACGCTCGACGAAAAAGGCCAGCTTGCGTCGCCCGGCCTTGGTGAAGTTCAGACCGTCTCCCGTCCGCAGCTGACGATTCTGACCGTTGATATCCGGTCCGGACACGACATAACTGCCCTTGTCGTCGGCAAATCCGTTCCACACATCGGCGAAGCTTATTCCCTTGAGCTCTGCCTTCTGCCGGAAGAGGCTGTTGAAACCGCTATAATCGCGCGAAAGAGAACCGGAGCTCACAGGCACCAGGCTGAGCCAGATGACCGGAACGTCCTGCGTCGAAAGAACGTCCGCAAAAGCGGCGACTTTGGCTTCGTAGCCGGCGCGCCAGGCTTCGGTGTTCAGTGCGATCTGGCCGGTCGGCGCACGTATGACCTGCCGATCGTTTGCACCGATCATGACAAGGATCAGCTTCGCCTCGTGCTCGGCCATCAGCTTGGGCACCGCCGCGCCCCAATCGTAATAGTCGTCGCGAACCAGGCCCGAGGCGCCGTTGCTGGCCTTCACGACCACGATATCCGGATTGGTCTCGAAAGCCTCGCTCAACCCCCGTGCGAGCGCGTTCGCCATGAAATCGCCGACGACGAGAACATGCTTGGCGTCCTCCGACTTCGCGGTTGCGGCCGGAGCGGCCGCGACCGCGCTTTGCGGACCCGAACTCCGCTTCTTCGTCCGGCGGGTTGTCGTCCGCCGCTGCTCTGTCTGCGGTTCTGGCGCGCGCCGGATATCACCGCCCCTTGTCGCCTTTCGGCGCTTGCCGAACAGGGAGCGGAACAAACCGCCCGGACCGTTCTGCGCGACGACAATCGGTTCGCCGCTGTTCGGAGCCTGCGCAAGAGCCGGATCGCCCGACGCGATCAGGACGGAGAAAAAGGCCAATGATAAAAATCGAAACATCGATACCCTGTATCCGGCGGCGCCCGGCAGGGAATCAAGAGGACCCCTGCCGCAACAGCATCAGAAGTGACGACCCCGCAAATCCGTCGGGTACCATGCCCGATCTGGCCTGGAACTCGCGGATCGCCGAGCGCGACTTCGGACCGATCTTACCGTCTACGACGCCGTTGTAAAACCCGTGTCGGGCAAGCCGCTGCTGCAGCTCATGGCGCTCCTCTCGCGTGAGGGTTCGCTCGTCCTGCGACCAGTCGGCAGCGAAGGGTTCCCCGCCGCGCAGCCTGTCCGCCAGGTGGCCGACCGCCAGCGCATAGGCCGTGGCATTGTTGTAACGCTTGATGACGTAGTGGTTGCGCAGCATCAGGAACGCCGGACCGTTGGCGCCGGTCGGCAGGACGAGGATCGCCTTGTCATCCGGCCGCGGAAAGGCGCGCCCGCCGGTCCGCAGGATGCCCAAGGACGCCCATTCGCTGAGCGTGCGGGAATCGTCGCTGTCGGCCAGCCGGTAATCGAAACCGCGCGGAAGGGTCACCTCGTAGCCCCAGGTCTTGCCTGTCTGCCATCCGGCCTTGTCGAGATAGCTCGCCGTCGAAGCCAGCGCATCGACCACGCTCCAGATATTTCGCCGGCCGTCGCCGTCGAAATCGACGGCATAGGCCTCGAACGTGGTGGGAATGAACTGCGTATGTCCCATCGCGCCGGCCCACGAGCCCGTCATGTCCCGCACGGAGATATCGCCGCGCTGCAGGATCTTCAGGGCGGCGATCAGCTGCCGGCGGGCAAATCGCGCACGGTTCGGATCGGCCCAGGCGAGCGTGGCCAGCGAGCGGATGACGTTGCGGACGATGTTCGGATTGTCGAGCACCTCGCCATAGGAGGATTCCATGCCCCAGATCGCCACCACGACATGCCGGTCGACGCCGTAACGCTGCTCGATCGCATCGAGCAGGCGGGCATGATCGGAAAGCATCCGCCGTCCGTTCTCCAGCCGCCGGTCGGACACCGCGTTCATGACATATTGCGCCATTGGCCTGACGAATTCAGGCTGGTAGCGGGCTTTCTCGATGACCTCCGGATCGGGCGTCAGGCCGGCGAAGGCCCGGTTGTAGGTCTCCGCCGAAATCCCCTCGGCCCGCGCCGTCGACCAGAAATCGGCGACCCAGCGGTCGAAGCGGGCATCCGCCAGCGCCCGGCCGGCCGGAACCAGGGAGAAAAAGAGGAGAAAGAGGCCCGCGAGCAGGCCGGATGTCCGAAGCATCGAGAGCTCCCGCGTCTGCGAATCACTTCCGTCCGACCATAGCCATTTTTCCCGGCT
>DATHRP010000016.1:0-4129 GCA_035465195.1 Afifellaceae bacterium
GGAGATCTACCGTGCCGACGAGGTGATCGCCGACACCAAGATCCGCGACCAGCTCAAACAGTGGGAGGAGCAGGGCTACGGCGATCTGCCGATCTGCGTCGCCAAGACCCAGTACAGCTTTACCACGGACCCGAACCGGCGCGGCGCGCCGACCGGACATTCGCTGCCGGTGCGCGAGGTGCGCCTTTCGGCCGGCGCCGGGTTCATCGTCGCGATCTGCGGCGAGATCATGACAATGCCGGGCCTGCCGAAGGTGCCGGCGGCCGAAACCATCAGGATCAACGAGGACGGCTTGATTGATGGGCTTTTCTGAGAGGGCATTCTGGTGATCCGGGTCATACTCGTTCCGGTGCGCGGCGACGGCAAGGGCGAAAACGTCCTCGGCCATGCGGCGGTGCTCGCCAGGCGCTTCTCGGCGCATATACGCGTCGTCCACTGCCGGCCGCGCCCGCAGGACATGCTGCCTTACGGGATACCGGTGCCGGGCTTCATGAAGACGCAACTCCAGGAGCAGGCCACGGAGCTGGCCGACCAGGTTTCCTCCAGCCTGAAGGCGGAATTCGACACACTGGTGGGGCGCTTCGGTCTGAGAGTGTCCGACGAAGCCATTGCGGGCGAGGCGACCGCCAACTGGGTCGAGGAAGCGGGCCGGCAGGTCGAGGTCATCAAGCATCACGGCCGGCTGGCCGATCTCATCGCCGTCGCGCAGCCGGAAAAATCAGGCATGCTCGGCGTCAACAGCCTGAAGGCCGCGCTTTTCCATACCGGTCGGCCGGCATTGCTGTGTCCGCCGGCTGAAACGCCGCCCGAGACGATTGGCAATCATATCGCGATCGCCTGGAACGGCTCCACCGAGGTGGCGCGCGCCGTTGCATTGAACACCGGTCTGCTCGAGGACGCCGACAGGATCACGATCCTTTCCGGCGGCGAGGAGATCCACGGGACTCGGGCGGAGGATCTGGCGACCTATCTGCGCGCCCGCGGCCTGGAATCGTCGATCGAACGCTTTACGGTGAAGCACGATGCCGGCCACAAGCTGCTCGAGCTTTGCGGCAGCGTGGGCGCCGACCTGATGCTGATGGGCGCCTACGGCGACAGCCACGAGAAGGAGATCATCTTCGGCGGCAATACGCAGACGGTGATCGAGGAAGCGACCATGCCGATTGTGCTGGTCCATTGAGAGGAAACGCGAATTTGGGGCGCGGATCGGCGCCATGATCGACGGCCCGGTCCACGACGCAAGAGCTTATAACAACAACAGCCGTGGCAAGCGGCGATCCGGTACGCAGCATGTGTATCTTAACGACTGCAGAAGACTAAGGAGGAACTGATAAATGAAAATCTCCAGAAGAATTCTCATGGCCCTGGCCGGTGCTGCTGCGCTGACCACCGGCTTTGGGAACGCAGCCAGTGCCTGGGAGCCGACCAAGCCGATCGATTTCGTGATCATGGCCGGTGCCGGCGGTGGTGCTGACCAGATCGCCCGGTTCATCCAGTCGGTCGCGGAGAAGAAGAACCTGACGTCCCGGCCGCTCGTGCCGAACAACAAGGGCGGCGGTTCGGGTGCCGAGGCGCTGATCGCGCTGAAAGGTGCCAGTGACCCGGATCACACGATCCTGGTGACGCTGAACTCGTTCTTCACCACGCCGCTCCGGCAGCCGAATCTCGGCATCGACATCCAGACCTTCACGCCGATCCAGATGATGGGCGTCGACCCTTTCGTTCTGTGGGTTCACAAGGATTCCGGCATCACGACGTTCGAGGACTGGCTTGCGAAGGTGAAGGCCGACAATGGCGAATACGTCATGGGCGGCACCGGCAAGGGCCAGGAAGACTCGATCGTGATCGCCTGGATCGAGAAGAACTACGACGTCAAGATCAAGTACATCCCGTACAAGGGCGGCGGAGCGGTCGCCAAGGACCTTGCAGGCCAGCAGATTTCGGCCAGCGTCAACAACCCGGCCGAAGCCAAGGGCTTCTATGAGTCCGGTGACGTCGTACCGCTGATCGCGTTCTCCGACGAGCGCCTGCCGAACCTGCCTGACGTCCGCACCGTCAAGGAACTCGGCAAGGACTTCAGCTACTACAACCAGCGGGCCGTCGTCGGCGCGCCTGGCATGTCGGACGAAGCAGCAGCCTACTACCAGGACCTGTTCCAGAAGATCTACGATTCCGAGGAATGGCAGGGCTACATCAAGTCGGAAAGCCTCGAGCCTCTTCCGATGGATGCAGCCGCGCAGAAGGAATACTGGAAGACCCAGGTCGCCCGGCATACCGAACTGCTTGCGGAAATGGGCGAGTAATCGTCCGCGACCGTAGTCACAACTGAAATAGGAGAGGGCCGGCATGCGTCGCGCAGAGATCATCACCGCGGGGGTGCTGGCCCTCTTTTCCATCTACCTGATGTGGAAGAGTACCGAACTTGATGTCGGATACATAAGGGGCGAAGGCCCCGGCGGCGGCGCCTGGCCGTTCTGGCTGTCCGGCATCATGCTGATCTGTACCGGCTTCATCGCCTTCAACTGGTACCGGCAGACGTCGCCGCCGTCGCAATCGGAAGAGCCTTTGCTCGACCCGTACGGGCGCAAGATGCTGCTGCTGGTCGGCGGAGGCATTGTCGGCTTCGTCGCACTGGTCGGCATCATCTCGATGTACGGCGCGATGTTCGTCTTCCTGATCTACTATCTGCGCTTCCTCGGGCGGCACCGTTGGGTCGTCACAATGGCGATCGCCGTGTCGGTCCCCGTGATCTTCTTCTTCTTCTTCGAGGCGCTGATGCGGGTCACGATGCCCAAGGGCATGTCGTTCACCGAGCCGGTGTTCAACTATCTCAACACACTGATCTACTGAACGATGACCGCTTGCACGAACAGAACGGCGCGGGGAGGCGTCTCCAATGGTTGAAATTCTGGGGCATCTGGCCGACGGCTTCTGGCTCTCGATCCAGCCGATCAATCTGCTCCTGATCCTGATCGGCGTGACGCTCGGGCTGTTCATCGGCGCGATGCCCGGTCTGGGCTCGGTCAACGGCGTTGCGATACTGCTGCCGATCACCTTCCTCGTTCCACCCGCTTCCGCCATCATCTTCCTGGCAGCCATCTATTACGGCGCGATGTACGGCGGTGCGATCAGCTCGATCACGCTAGGCATCCCGGGCGCTTCCACGGCGGTCGCGACGACCTTCGACGGAAGGCCGCTCGCCATGCAGGGCAAGGCCAGCCTGGCGCTGGTGACGGCGGCCGTCGCGTCGTTTATCGGCGGCACGGTGTCCAACATCCTGTTCACCGCCTTCGCGCCGCCGCTGGCGACCGTCGCGCTGAGCTTCGGCCCGCCGGAGATCTTCGCGCTGATGCTGCTCGCGTTTGCTACGTTCGTAGGGCTTGGCGGCGACGATATCCCGAAGACCATCTTTTCCATCTGCATCGGCCTCGTTTTCGCTGCCGTCGGCTATGACGAGATTTCCGGCGCGCCGCGCCTGGTGTTCTTCGACATCACCGGCTTCCTGCATGGCGTCAACTTCCTGGTGCTCGCGATCGGCGTCTACGGCATCGGCGAGATGATCTGGACGATCGATTCCACCCGCGGCGAGATCACCTCCACCAATCCGAAGATGAGCGTGCGTGGCATCATCGAGGATACCAAGGAAGGCATGCGGCGCGGCTGGAAAGGCACCGCAATCGGCTCCTTCCTCGGCTTCTTCGTCGGCATCCTGCCGGCCGCCGGCGCCACGCCCGGCTCGCTGATGTCGTACGGCGTCGCCAAGATGGTGGCGAAGAACCCGAAAGAATTCGGCAAGGGCCATCCGGGGGGCGTCGCGGCGCCTGAATCGGCCAACAATTCGGCCTCCACCGGCGCCATGCTGCCGATGCTCACGCTCGGCATTCCCGGCTCGCCGACCACAGCGATCCTGCTCGGCGGCATGGTGATCTGGGGCCTGACGCCGGGCCCGCGGCTGTTCACCGACCAGACGGAATTCGTCTGGGGCCTTATCGGCTCCTTCTACGTCTCCAACTTCTTCGCGCTGGTCATAAACATCGCCTTCATCCCGCTGTTCGTCTGGATGCTGCGCATGCCGTTCACGGTGCTGGCGCCGATGATCTTCGTGCTGTCCGTCGTCGGCGGATATGCC
>DATHRP010000017.1:0-1838 GCA_035465195.1 Afifellaceae bacterium
CCCACGGTAAACGCGTAGGCGGTTTCCGACAGCGCCTTGACGAAGACCGGCGTGCCGATGATCGAATACAGCGTGGCGAACACTTCCGACAGCGGCGGAACGAAGAAGGTCAGGCCCAGGCGCCCGACGATCTCCCAGAGGATTCCCCACAGGATCAGCGACGACATGCCCGGGAGCTGGTAGCCGAAAAGCTTCATCTTGACCGCTTACTCCACATAGCTGCGCAGCGATTCCCAGATCCTGTCGACGATGTCGAGATATTCAGGATCGCGGCGAATGCTGTCGGTATCCTTGTTTCTCAGTCCGGTCGGCCGGATGATCTCGGAGACGCGGCTCGGCCGCGGCAGCAGGATCGCGACCTGGTCCGAGACATAGACGGCCTCCTCGATCGAATGGGTGACGAAAATGAAGGTCTTGCTCTCCTGCTGGACGAGCGACAGCAGGTCCTCCTGAAATTTGCGCCGGGTCTGCTCGTCGACCGCAGAGAACGGCTCGTCCATCAGCAGAACCTGCGCGTCGACCGACAGCGCCCTGGCCAGGCCCACCCTCTGGCGCATCCCGCCTGACAGTTCGTGCGGATAGCTGTTCTCGAAGCCGGTCAGGCCGACCTCGTTGATATATTTTTTCGCGACGGCTTCCCGTTCCGATTTGCCGACGCCGCGAAGCTCCAGGCCGAAGGCGACGTTGCGCAGCGTGGTCGCCCAGGGCAGCAGCGCGAAATCCTGAAACACGAACGCCCGGTCCGGACCCGGTCCGGTGACCGGCTTTCCGTTCACTTCGACCATGCCGGAATTGGGCGCCAACAGCCCGGCAATGATTTTCAGCAGCGTTGTTTTTCCGCAGCCCGAGGGCCCCAGCACCGAGGTGAGCTGTCCGCGGGGAAAATCCAGCGACAGGTTCCTGAGCGCCTCGACGTCGCCGAAGGATTTCGAGATGTCGATGGCGCGCACGGCATAATCGATTTCGCGGGGGGCTGGCGTCTCGATCGCTTCTTTAGTCTGAGGCATACCCACGGATGTTTCCTTTGAAGAGGGTGATTTCGATCTTTTCGAGCAGATTCAAAAACAGAACGGCCAGCAGAATGATCGAAAAGATGGCGGCATACATGGCCGGATAGTCCGCGATCGAGCGGCTGAAGGTGATGATGTCGCCGACGCCCGTGGGCGTGATCTTCAGTTCGGCCAGAATGGCCCCGATGAAGCCGGCTGAAATGCCCAGCCGCAGGCCCGAAAAGATGATCGGCGAGGCGGACGGAATGATGATCCGCAATATGATGTCGAGCCTGTTGCCGAGAAAGGCGCGCCCCATCTCGATGATCGAGGTAGGGGTGTTCCGCACCGCGCCGGCCGTGTTCAGAACGATGACGGGCATCGCCATGATGCAGACCACGAAGACCTTGGAGGTCAGGCCGATGCCGTAGGCGATGATGAGCAGCGGAATCAGCGCGGCGAGCGGCGCCGACTGCATGACGATGAAGATGGGTGAAAACAGCCAATCGAACTTGGTGCTCAATCCGATCCAAAGACCGATACCGATGCCGAGCGCCGCGGAAATGGCGACGCCGACCACAAGCGGTTTCAAGGTCTCGGCATAGGCCGTGAACAGGGAGCCGTCCAAGGTCAGCCTGATCAGCGCCGACATGGATTCCAGAAAGGTCGGAAAGGCGTTGCTGACCGGGATGCGGCCGGCGATTTCCCACGCGCCAAAAACGATCAACGCGGAAAGCAGCTTCAGGATAAGCGGGCGCGCGGGCATCTGTTGTTGTCTCGCACTGCGGTGAGAAGAGGAGCAGCCGGCAACCCGGTTTCAGGTCGCCGGCTGCCTCGAATCGGACCTAC
>DATHRP010000018.1:0-7682 GCA_035465195.1 Afifellaceae bacterium
AGTATGACGAGTCTTTCATCATTCGCGACGCGGCCGGCACGTCGATATGTGCCGTCTATTTCGAGAACGAGCCCGGACGGCGGAACAGTACGAAGCGCATGGATGAAGAGACGGCCAGGGAGATAGCGAAACGGATTGCGCGACTGTTGACTACTGATTTTTCAATCAGTAGGTACAGGGTTCGAATCCCTGACGGCTCACCAAATCGCACCTTCACTGCGAACGTATATCGCCCACGGAACCGGTCGGTTTGGCGATGTTGTGCTGCGTCGTTGCCATCGATTTGCTTGCCGGAATCGCCCGCAAAGAAAAGGCCGCCCCGAAGGGCGGCCGTATAGGGTAAGGCAGAATGCCAATTCGGTTCCCCTATGTCCGGCCAGCTGGAAGTTCCGTGCTCCGTCGGAACTCGACCAAAAGGCCGGATTGCCGTCACCCCTTGGAGTTCTTGTCTGAATTGCAGGTGCCGGCTTGTAAAAGCCTGCCGAGAAATTCCTAACATCGGGTTTAGTCCGGCGATAGAATTTGATCTATCTGCCACCGCGCCGGAACCGCACCGACGAAGCGCTTCTGCCCTCGATTGGGACCCGCCGGTCGACAACGCGTCTTTCACGCCTAACTCACGCGCATTCGCCGCGAATTCCGTTAGAGTCACCTTATGCGGCAACGCAAAGGAATGTCGCTCGACCGTCCCCGGTTCACGCTTGCCCCTCAAGATATCCGGTCCGGTCGGTTTTCACCCCCGTCAACCGCCCGGTTGCGGTCGAACGACAAAGGGCGGGCGCCGGTTCTCCTGGCGCCCGCCCGTAATCGGTCCGTCTGGCGCCAGTCTATTGTGGAATTTTGATCCGCCATGCTTCAGCCAGGCGTCGCGCCTCCGCAATCTGCTCCGGCGTCATATCCTTCGCAATGGCGTCGCGGTTCATGCCGGCGATGACCTCCAGGCTGAACGAGCGGGCAGCGAGTTCGAACCACATGTGCGCCTGCACCAGGTCGCGCGGCACGCCGTCGCCGCTCATGTACATCTGCGCGAGATTGAACTGGCCGAGATCGTTCCCCTGCTCCGCCGCCTTGCGGTACCATTTGACGGCAACGGCGGCGTTGCGCGGCACGCCGCGTCCGTCGGCATACATGGAGCCGAGATTGGCCTGGGCATAGGCGGTCCCGTCCATCGCCGCCTTGCGATACCATTTCACCGCCTCGCCATCGTCCTGCGGCACGCCCTGGCCCTTGTAGTACATCCTGCCGAGGTTGGTCTGGGCCTTGCCGTGGCCCTGTTCGGCCGCGCGGCGATACCAGTCGGCCGCCTGCCCGAGGTCCCGCGCCACGCCCTGGCCGTGGCTGTACATCAGGCCGAGGCCATATTGCGCCCCGGCGTCGCCGCTCCCGGCCAAAGGCTGCCAGATTGTCAGCGCCGCCTTGTAGTCGCCGCGATCGTACGCGGCCTGCCCGTCCTCAAGCGTTCCTGCGATGGCAGGAACAACCAGCGTCAATATCAGCGGAAGACCAAATCGAACGAATCGCATCTGCTAATGATACCGGGGGCAGGTCGAGGAGTTCAAAGCTTACAGCCGAGCCAGGAAAAATGCCTCGCGCGTACGGCCAAGTGCAGCAGCCATGGCGCGTTTGTCGTTAGCGCCTCGGACACGAGAACGACGGGGAATTTCAACGCGCCAGGCCCGCCACGGAGGCCGTCAGCAGCACCATTCACCGTGCCGGCAGCGAGCCCGGCATGGGTCAAACCGTCAAGGCCTGCCTGCAATCTCTGATCGGTTCGATCTTCACGGCGACGTTCGAAGCATCGGTCCTGGCAGCCAAGGCAGGCGTGTCCGGACAGGTGCTCTTTGACGTGTTCAGCACGTCGGGTGCCGGCTGCGGCGTCGCGAACACGGCGCTGGAGAATATCATCGACCGCAGGTTCGAAGGCACCGGCAGCCACATCAACACCATGCACAAGGACCTCACCATCGCGATGGATCTCGCCCGCGACCTGGGCGTGCCGCTGTTCACGGCTGCCACGGCGATGCAATTGTTCCAGGCCGGCAAGACCCGCTATCCCGACGGCGACAATTGGACCGTCACGCGGATATCGGAGGAGATCGTCGGCGCCGCGCTGAAACGCTGACCGGGAGAGGACCATGAAACTGGGTGTCATCACCGACGGCATCAGCCGCGATCTCGGCCACGCCCTTGCCGTGATGGACGAATTCGGGCTCGACCATGCCGAACTCCAGTTTATCGGCGACAAGGAAGTCGGCGACCTCGACAATGCCGAAAGAGCGGCTGTACTGGAGCTGGTCCGCCGGCACGGCAAGCAGGTCGCCTGTATCTCCCGGCACCTTTTCGCCGGCATGGTGATGGCCGGCTCGAAACCCGGCGACGAGCTCCATACGAGGCACATGGACGCCCTGAAACGCTGCATCGACATGGCGCATCAGTTCGACTGCCCGCTGGTCAGGATCATGACCGGCAAGAAGGAGATGATCCTGTGGGGCAGCCACGGCGCGGAAAAGTGGAACGTCGCCAAGGGCGCCTGGCGCGCGCGGAAGGCGTCACGCTGGTCATGGAAACCGGCAACGGGACCATGGTCAATTCGTGCTGGACCGCACGCAGGCTGATCGACGATCTCGATGCCAAGGACGTGCTGAAGGTGCTCTGGGACCCGGCCAACAATTGCTGGGCCCATGAAACCGCCTGGCCGGACGGCTACGAGACGATCCGCGACGGCTATCTCAGCCATGTCCACATCAAGGACGTCCAGGTCGACACCCCGAAGGCGACGTTGGAGGTGCGGCCGATGGGCGAAGGACAGCTCGCCGGCCAGTTCCAGCCGATCGCCGACGCGCTACGCGCCGACGGTTACGACGGAGTCGTCTCGTTCGAGAGCGTCTACCACCCCGGCGACGGCGACTTCGAGGCCGGTTTCCGCCAGAATATCGGCAGGTTCAAAGCCATTTTCGTGTAGACGGATGGCCGGCGACACCTGTCACGGCGAGTGGGAGCTTTTCTTCGTGCGTCTGATTTCGACTTCAGCGATCTCGTTCGGAATTCTCTCAAAAAGCTCGGAGTACAGGGAGATGGTGCCGGCCATCCCTTCGTACTTCACCCCGACCCGCAGATAGACACTGCCGCCGCTCGGGACATCGATGGTGCGCATCCGGCCGGAATCGCCGAGTGCGCACAAGGGAATACACCCCTTGCGAGCCCGAACCGTGTGGTTTCCGGCCGAAACCGGGATCGCGACAAAGCCCCTGTGTTCCATTGTCGCGACATGCTGCCCGTCTACGTCGATCTTCGATGTCCCATACGGGTAGTCGAGGGAATAGACATAGATGGTGCCTTTACCCAATCCGGCGCTGACGGGCTGAAAACCCGGCCCGTCTGCTGGCGTCGCACAGGATGCCAGAGCAAGACAGAGCACGGCTCCCACAAAAGCTTTCAATCGAAACATGACAGCCCTCGGTTGGCCTTCCGGATATTCGCAAACCGCGGCGCGAGATCAAGTGCCGGAAGCGCAGACTGAAATGCTCTATTAGACCTGCCCCGGCTACGCCTTTGCCCGGTTCCGCTCCAGCCAGCTTTCGACCAGCGATACAATATTGTCGACTGCCTCGAGCCGTTGCCCTTTCCCGGCAGCGATCGTCTGGACAAGCCGGTCGACCCGCTCGATGTTCGGCGCGCCTGCGGCGAGCGCACGGGCGGCGGAAGACGGGCTCGCCAGCGATTCCGCGGCGGCGGCGTATTTCTCGAAAGGAACGAGATCGTTCCTGTCGGCGCCGAGCGAAACGCAGAGATCGACGACCCAGTTGTAGACGCTCCGGCTCTCCTCGATATCGGTGTGCACGGCATCGCGGATCGAGCGCATTTCCTCCGGCTGGACGCAGCGGTAATTGCCGGCCATCAGCATCGCCCACTTGGCCAGCGGCACGAACACGGAATCGTGCACCTTCAACTTCACGGGCAGTTCGATCTCCCCGCTCCCGTCGTTGAAACGGGCACCCTCGATGTCGGCCTGGAGCTGGCGCAGCATTTCGGTATGCGCCTCGGACTCGAAGCGCGCCGACTTGAAGTTGGTCGGCAGCCGGACCTGCAGTACGTTGACCGGCTCCTCCGGCGGCCGGAAGGCCTGCGGATCAGGGCTGCAGAGCGTCACCAACGCCGGGTCGAAATCGTCCCAGACCGTCGGATCGGTAAAGCAGTCGCGGCAGGCTTCGGCGTCGACACCCGGAATGCGTTTCAGGTAGGGCAGCGGCGGCATGTTCATGATCGACATGCACGGCAGGCCCGCGGCGGCAATGCGGCCGAGCAACTGGCGCACGCCGTCGGATCGGTACTGCGGTTCCTGCATGGCCAGCGCCACCAGATCGAATTCCGACAGATCGACGGCATCCGGACCGGCCGCCGAAAGACTGCCCGGCAGGTCCTTGGAGCGGACCTCCACCAGCCCTTCGCGGCCCCTGACCGGCATGCGAACGATCGCGCCTTCCGCGTTGATGAGATCCGCTTCCGCCGGCAGGCAGACCAGCTTTACCGTGTGCCCGGCCAGCAGCAGCTTGGTCGCCAGCAGCGACCCGTATGATGCGCCGAGAATGAGAATATTCCTTTTTTCGCCCATCGTTTGTCCTCCCAAGAGCCGCGGATCTGGCGCTCAGACGCCCGTCCCGGCCAGCCAAAGGCAGCATGTTAGGTTTCGATGCGCGAATGTCACGCTGCAGCACAGCATCAGGAGCGCTTTTCACCGGTTTCATTGCCGGCTTCCATCACCATCCCGTTATCGGTACCGGCTTGCCCCGATCATTTATGGGCGCGACGGCGCTGTCCGGTCAGCCAGTCGACCGCCATCTTCTTTGCCTTTGCGATGTCGTCGGCACTCATCTCCCGCGACAGCCGGGAGAGGTTGGAGGGCGCATCGGTCTGGCCATGCCTTGCCGCCAGGTCGAACCACATATGCGCGGACAGCTTGTCCCGGGCGATGCCCCAACCCTCGACATGGATGATCCCGAGCCGGTTCATGGCGTCGGCGTCGCCATGGTCGGCGGCCACCATGTACCATCGGCGCGCCTCGACATCGTTGCGCGGCGTGCCCTGCCCCCAGGCATACATGGTCGCCAGGTTGAACTGCGCCTCCGCGTCGCCTGCGAACGCGGCCGAACGGAAGAGCTGCAGCGCCCGTACCTTGTCCTGCGGCACGCCGAGGCCTTCGGCATAGAGGATGCCGAGCTTGTTCTTCGAGGCCCGGCTGCCCTGCCTTGCGGACAGATCGTACCAGCGCGCCGCCTCGCCGTAGTCGCGCGGCACGCCGCGTCCGTAGTGGTAGATCATGCCAAGCTGATATTGCGCGTCGCGCGCGCCCTGCTCGGCCGCCTTCTCGAACCATTCACGCGCTGCGTCCTGGTCCAGGTCGACACCGCGACCTTCCGCGTAGAGCAGGCCCAGGCCGTACTGCGCATCCGGAAGACCCTGTTCCGCGGCCTTGCGGTACCAGTCGGCTGCCCTGGAGAGATCGCGGCGCACGCCCTCGCCGCGCTCGTACATGCCGGCAATATTGTTCTGCGCCAGCATGTCCCCGTCCTCGGCGGCGTCGAGGAACAGCCGCGCCGCCTCCGTTCCGTTCCGCGGCACTCCCCGTCCCTTGCGGTACATCGCACCGAGATTGGTGTGGGCGGCCCCGTGCCCCTGCTCTGCCGCCTTGCGGAGCCACATAACCGCCAGGGTATCGGAACGCTTTACGCCGAGCCCGTTGGCATGGGCGATGCCGAGCAGGTATTGTGCCTCGGCGCTGCCCTGTTCGGCCAGCGGATCGAGGATTTTCAGCGCCGCCGCGAAATCACCGCGCACGAAGGCATCCTGGCCCTCCGAGAACGTTCCGGCGACCGCGGGAGCGGTTTGTATCGAAAGAATGACCAGCGCAAACAGGCCGGCCTGGAGACGTGACGTCATTCCCGGTCCCTCCATGTCTGCCGCATTTGTCCCTCACTCGGGCGACAGACTGGACTAGAATGCGGGCACGGGAAAGGCCGCCGGTTAACCACTTTCAAACGTGGTGAACGCGGCGGCCCGCATGATCCTCGTCGGCTACCGTCTGCTGGTCTTCCGGCTTCGAGAACCTCCGACGACGGGAGAGAAGCGCCGACCGTCCAAACGGTTCGAAGGGCAAGTAAAAAGGCCGCCCGAAGGCGGCCTTACAATGAAATCGCCGGGTGAATTCAGGCGCCCGGCTGCGGCCGCATGTCGGCCGGGTCGATGCCGGCGACCACGTTGGGCGCCTTCATCGCATCGCGGCGGAACGGTTCGCCGAGTTCCTGGTTGAGTAGGACCTCGATGAAGGTCGTCACCCCCTTGGCCTGGGCTTCGCAGGCCCCCTGGATCGCCGATGTCAGCTCGTCCTGGGTCTTCACCTGCACACCCTTCAGGCCGCAACCCTCGGCAACCTTGGCATAGCTCAGGTGCGGGTCGAGTTCCGTGCCGACGAAGTTGTTGTCGTACCACAGGATCGTGTTCCGCTTCTCAGCGCCCCACTGATAGTTCCGGAAGATCACCATGGTGATCGCCGGCCAGTCATCGCGGCCGCACGCAGTCATTTCGTTCATCGAGATGCCGAATGCGCCATCGCCGGCAAAGCCGACGACCGGCACGTCCGGGCAGCCGATCTTGGCGCCGAGGATCGCCGGGAACCCGTAACCGCAGGGCCCGAACAGGCCCGGCGCCAGATATTTCCGTCCCTTCTCGAAGGTCGGGTAGGCATTGCCGATCGCGCAGTTATTGCCGATGTCGCTGGAGATGATGGCGTCGCGCGGCAGGCCGGCCTCCACCGCGCGCCAGGCCTGGCGCGGCGACATCCGGTCCGCATCGCGCACCCGCGCCTCTTCGTTCCATGACGTACCGGGATCGTCGTCTTCGTGGTCCATCGACGAGAGCGTCTGCAGCCAGGCCGATTTCGTCTTGTGGATCAGCGCCTTGCGTTCTTCGCGGCCGTCGTCGCCGGCATCCGGCGAAAGCTTGTCCAGGATCTGTTTCGCGACCTTCTTGGCATCGCCACAGATGCCGACCGTCACCTTCTTGGTGAGGCCGATCCGGTCGGGGTTCATGTCGACCTGAATGATCTTCGCGCCGGTAGGCCAGTATTCCATGCCGTAGGCCGGCAGCGTCGAGAACGGGTTGAGGCGCGTGCCGAGCGCAAGCACGACATCCGCCTTGGCGATCAGCTCCATCGCCGCCTTCGAGCCGTTATAGCCGAGCGGGCCACAAGCCAGCGGGTGCGAGCCCGGGAAGCTGTCATTGTGCTGGTAGCCGCTTGCCACGGGCGCATCGAGCCGTTCCGCCAGCGCCTGGCATTCGGGAATTGCGCCGCCGATGACCACGCCGGCGCCGGAAAGGATTACCGGGAACTTCGCCTTCGACAGCAGGTCGGCGGCTTCTGCGATCGCCTGTTCGCCGCCGCCCTGGCGCTCCAGCCGGACGATCTGCGGCAGTTCGATATCTACGACGTGGGTCCAGTAGTCCCGCGGGACGTTGATCTGTGCCGGTGCCGAGGCGCGGATCGCCTTCTCGATCACCCGGTTGAGCACTTCCGCCATCCGGGAGGGGTCTCGGACTTCCTCCTGGTAGCAGACCATGTCGCGGAACAGGGCCATCTGTTCGACTTCCTGGAACCCACCCTGCCCGATCGTCTTGTTGGCCGCCTG
>DATHRP010000019.1:0-2382 GCA_035465195.1 Afifellaceae bacterium
GATCCGCTGTCCCTTCACAACGCCCGATGCGGCATAGGACCGGCTGGATATCTCGATCCAGTTCCTGAGATCGGACTGCGTCAAGGGGATATAGCTCGGCGTGCCGGTCGTGCCGCTCGTGGAATAGATCCGCACGACATCGCTCATCGGTACAGCCAGGTGCGCGCCGATAGGGTTCTCGGGCGTGCGGCTTGCACGCAGCTCGTCTTTCTCGGTGAACCGCAGGCTGTCGAGGCCGCCGACCGCCATCGAACCGGAGAATCCGGCTTCGGTCAACTTGCGGCGGTAGAACGGTGAATGATCGAACAGATAGCCGATCTGGGCACGGTAAAGGATATCCTCCATGCCCCTCTGTTCTTCCCAGGGCAGCGTTTCCTCGGTCGGATTGTGCATCAGGCGCTCTCCCCGTCGTCATAGTGGATCGCCGCTTCCGCGTGCGACGCCATCAGGAAGCCGATCGGCCGCTCGCTCTCTTCTGCCAGATGCGCGAGCAGGCCGGCCGTTCGGGCGAGAATCGGGATTGCCTTGATCATCGCCGGCGGAAAATCGAGATCGAGGAGGACCGCCGCGATCGCCATAGACACGTTCATCGGCAACGGCTTGCCCCAGACCTCGGCCACGGCGGTCTCGGTCGCGCGAGCCAGTTCCACGTGGACGCCGGCAATACCCCTCTCATCGGCCAGCGCGAAAATGCGCTCGGTCCTCGGGTCGACCGGCTTGTGCAGCGGATGACCGAATCCCGGCACCTTTCCGCCGGAGGCACGGATGTCTGCGATCATGGCGCGGACGACCTCGCTCGCAGCCGCGTCTCCGGATGCTGCCCTTCCCCGTGCCTCGACGAGGAACTGCCCGCACAGTTCGGACGTGCCGAGCACGACGGTGCCGCAGCCCAGAATTCCGGCGGCGACGGCGGCCTGCAGCGAGGCGGGATCGGCGTCGTATGTCATGCGCGCCGCCTGGTTTGTCGGCACCAGACCGTGTTCGGCGATCGCGACCAGCAGCAGATCGAGGAAGAACCGCTGGTCGGCCCTTGGCTCACGACCGGTGAGGAGCAGGTAGAAATAGTCGGTGAACGACATCGGGCCCATCAGTTCGGAGCACAGGTCCCTGCCCCGCACCGTAATGCTCGCCGCATCTGCCGTGCTGATCGAAGTCGTCGCCGGGCCTGCCTTGCCGATGAGCATGCAGCCATCCTCCCCGAGAATTTTCACGCCAATTTGATTGACAATATTGTAGGACAATATTTTATAAGTCAAACGGGATTTCATGCGAGCCCGGACACCGGAGAACGAAATTGACCACAACATTGGCAGTCATCACCGCCCCTCGCCCGGGCCAAAAAGGTCCCGGTATCGCAGACTATCTGCGCGCGGCGATCCGGAACGGACGGTTCGCGCCGGGCCAGCGTCTGATCGAGGCCGATCTGACATCGGAACTGGACGTCAGCCGCGGGCCTGTCCGCGAAGCGTTCCGGCGATTGGCCGCTGAAGGCCTGATCGAGCTGGTGCCCAATCGCGGAGCCGTGGTGCGCCGCCTGTCGATGACCGAGGCGCTGGAGCTGTTCGAGGTTCGTACCGAACTCGAAGCGCTGGCAGCACGGCGGTCTGCCGGCAACATGAAAGACCCGCACACGCGAGCCCGGTTCGAGCGGGAGATCGCGCAGATCTGGGACGACAGGCCACGCCTGTCCACCTCGGGCTATATTGCCGAGAACAGGCGCTTCCATTCCGCCATCATGACCGCGGCCGGCAATGGCCAGCTCATCAAGATCGACGAGCTGATGCAGCTTTCGCTGATCATGGCTCAGATCAGTTCTTCGCTGACATCCGACGTCGTCGCGGCCTCGCTGGCCGAGCACGGGACGATCGCAAGGGCCATTCTGGACAGCGACGCCGACCGGGCGGAGACCGCCATTCGCGATCACCTGAGCCGTGCAGCCGATTTCATGAAATCAATGCCTGAGAATGTCTTTCGCCACGAGCGCTGAGAGCCTGCCGCGCCCCGCGCTCGGCCGGCTCGGGCTCAGTCCTGCAGAAGGTAAGTACCGGGAGCATCGGCAATCGGCACAAGGCCGGCATCGGACGCACCCATGGCAGGAGGCGCGACCGAAGCGCTCGAACGCTCACTCAGCCAACCGACCCATTCCGGCCACCAGGACCCTTCCCTGACCGGCGTTCTCGCGACCCAGCTTTCCGGGTCGATATAGCGGCCGTCTTCCCTTGCGGTGGCGACCTGGTAGGTCCTGCCCCGATGGCCGGGCTCGGAGACGATGCCGGCATTGTGCCCGCCGCTTGGCAGAAGGAAGGTCACGTCGGTATCCGTCAGGAGGTGGGCCTTGTAGACGGACCGCCAGGGCGCGACATGATCGGTCTGGGTGCCGAC
>DATHRP010000020.1:0-2537 GCA_035465195.1 Afifellaceae bacterium
GACGAATTCTTCATGGTGCGCGTCGCCGGCCTGAAGGGCCAGGAACGGGAACTGATCTCCACCGTCAGCGCCGACGGCATGACGCCGAGCGAGCAGCTAGAAAAGATCGACGCCAAGGTGAACGGCCTGGTCGACCATCAGCAGCGGCGCCTCGTTCTGCTGCGCCAGGAACTGGCGGACACCGGTGTCGTCATCCTCGGCGGCGACCAGCTCACCCAGTCGGACCTCGACTGGCTGGACGGATATTTCCTCGACGCGATCTTCCCAGTGCTGACGCCGCTCGCCATCGATCCTGCCCATCCGTTTCCGTTCATTCCCAATCTGGGCTTTTCGCTCGCCCTGCAACTGCTGGGGCCGAAGGGGCAGTCGATGATCGCGCTGATCCGCGTGCCCAATTCGCTGGATCGCTTCATCCGGCTGCCGCGCTGCGGCGAGAACTGGCCGCTCCGGTTCATCAGCCTGGAGGATACGGTCAGCCTGTTCATCCCAAAGCTGTTTCCGCGCTACGAGGTGGTCGGCAAGGGCGCGTTCCGGGTGATCCGAGATTCCGATATCGAAATCGAGGAAGAGGCGGAAGATCTCGTCCGGTTCTTCGAGAGGGCGCTGAAGCAGCGCCGGCGCGGTACCGTGATCCGGCTGGAGGTCGAGGCCGACATGCCGGACTCGCTGCGCGGCGTCGTCCAGGGCGCGCTGTCCGTCGCCGACAGCGAGGTGCATGTCATTCCGGGCATGCTCGGCGTCAAGGATCTGTGGCAGCTCGTCGGCGTCGACCGGCCGGACCTGAAATTCGAACCCTATACGGCGCGTTTCCCGGAGCGCATCCGCGAGCATGGCGGTGATTGCTTCTCGGCGATCCGCGAGAAGGACATCATCGTTCACCATCCGTATGAATCGTTCGACGTGGTGGTCCAGTTCCTGCGCCAGGCGGCGGCCGACCCGGACGTGGTGGCGATCAAGCAGACGCTCTACCGCACCTCCAACGATTCACCGATCATCAAGGCACTGATCGAGGCGGCCGAGGCCGGCAAGTCGGTGACGGCGCTGGTGGAGCTGAAGGCGCGGTTCGACGAGGAAGCCAATATCCGCTGGTCGCGCGACCTGGAACGGGCCGGAGCGCAGGTGGTCTACGGGTTCGTGGAACTGAAGACCCACGCCAAGCTGAGCCAGGTGGTGCGCCGCGAGGCCGGCAATCTCGTGAGCTACGTGCACACCGGGACCGGCAACTACCACCCGATCACCGCCAAGATTTATACCGATCTCAGCTATTTCACGACCGACCCGGACATTGCCCGCGATGTCGGCCGGATCTTCAACTTCATCACCGGCTACGCGCCGCCGCAGGACCTGAAGAAGCTTGCCATCTCGCCCTACACGCTGCGCAGCCGCATCCTGAAGCATATCGACGACGAGATCGAGCATGCCAGAGCCGGCCGGCCGGCGCAGATCTGGATCAAGCTCAATTCGGTGGTCGATCCGGAAATCATCGACGCGCTCTACACGGCCAGCCAGGCGGGCGTGCAGATCGAGTTGATCGTGCGCGGCATCTGCTGCCTCAGGCCACGGGTTCCGGGCCTTTCCGACAATATCCGCGTCAAATCGGTGGTCGGCCGCTACCTGGAGCATTCGCGCATCTTCTGCTTCGGCAACGGCCATGGCCTGCCATCGGATGAAGCGATCGTCTATATCAGCTCCGCCGACCTGATGCCGCGCAACCTCGACAGGCGGGTGGAGGCGATGATCCCGCTGGAGCCCGGCACGACGGTGCACACCCAGGTCCTCAACCAGATCATGGTCGCCAACCTGAAGGACAACCAGCAGAGCTGGGAGGTGCTGAACGACGGCACCTCGCGGCGCATCCAGCCGGAAGGCGACGAGGAGCCGTTCAACCTGCACCAGTATTTCATGACGAACCCGAGCCTTTCCGGCCGCGGCAAGTCGCTGAAATCGTCGTCGCCGCGCTCATTCACGCGCCAGGGACCGTCGTCGGCTTGAGCCCGTCCGGACGAGGCGTGATGACCGGGACCGGCCCGGTCGCGATCATCGACATCGGCTCCAACTCGGTGCGGCTGGTCGTCTATGAGCGGCTGGCGCGGTCGCCGACGCCGTTCTTCAACGAAAAAGTGCTGGCCGGCCTCGGACGCAGCGTCGCCGAAACCGGCAGGATGGACGAGGGCGCGGTCCACCGGGCCGAGGATGCGATCAAGCGGTTCCGCGCGCTGGCCGACCAGATGGGTGTCCGGCATCTCAACGTACTAGCGACCGCGGCCGCGCGCGAGGCCGAGAACGGCGCGGATTTCATCCGCATGGCGGAGGAAATCTGCCGCGTGGAGGTGCGAATCCTGACCGGCGAAGAGGAGGCCCATCTCGCCGGCCTCGGTGTCCTGGCCGGCATCCCGAAGGCCGACGGCCTGTGCGGCGATCTCGGCGGCGGCAGCCTGGAACTGGTCGGCATCAGCGGCGGCGCGATTTCAAGCGGCGAAACCTATCCGCTCGGCGGATTGCGGCTTCAGCATGCCGCCGGCGGAAACATGAAGTCG
>DATHRP010000021.1:0-4698 GCA_035465195.1 Afifellaceae bacterium
GATCGCTGTCTGCCGGCACCTGGCACCTGAGATCGAGGCCCGGATCGAGGAGGAGACCGGCTGGGAGGTGCGCCGCGTCGGCCTGAAGGTGCGCAATCCCGACAATGCGGCGGATGTGACCGAGCGCGGCATCCTGCTCGGATATGAATCGCGCGCGGCCGGCGGGCAGGACCCGGCGCTGTTCCGCACGATCCGCCTGGAGGAGCGCGACGGGAAGCAGATGGTGCATTTCACGCAGGCGATCCCGATGTTCGACATGTGCGAGGCCTGTCACGGCGCGAATATCGCGCCGGAGGTCATGTCGGAGATCAGGGCGCTCTACCCGGAGGACCAGGCGGTCGGCTACCATCCGGGCGACATCCGCGGCGCCTTCTCGTTGCTCAAGGAATACGCTCCGGCGAGGGCCGAGCCTCCCGTCGACCGCCGCTATGACTGGAGCGCGATCGAGCGGATGACCCTGCCCGGGAGCGTCGAACTCGCGGCCGCCGGGGCGACCGGCGATCCGGTGGCCGGGCGCACGCTCTACGACGCCAAATGCCGACGCTGCCATGGCGCGGCGGACCTTGCGCAGCAATATTTCGCGCCGGACGGGGCCGGCGGCGCGGCGTTCATCCGCAAGCTCGGACGACACGGCGGCACAGACGAAACCGGCGACCGGGACATCGCGGCGTTCCTGAAGGTGCTGGCGGAGGGGGAGGCCGCTTCCACGGACAAAGCTCCAAGCCAGTAGACCGTGGGCGCTATTCGGGGGATCGGTGACGCAATCAGCGTCGGTCTCACGCTCAGCCTGATTTATCCTTGCCGACACCCTGCGCCTCCCGCATTCTCGCGGGCGGCAGTCATCAACCCGCAAGGAGACCTCCCATGGCCGGCAACGGCGCCTCTCCAGGCCAGAACCAGTATTATCCGTTCGGCAATCGGCCGCTGCCCGGCGGCAACGGCAAGCCGGTCAACCCGCCGGTGGTGCCGGTGTTCGATCCGGCGCCGCTGCCGGACGCGGCGCGCTTCGTCGTGGTCGGGGCCGGCGTGCACGGCATGTCGACGGCCTGGCACCTGGCGATGGCGCTCGAAAAGAGTGGCAAGGGCCGCGGTTCCGACGTCGTGCTGATCGACAAGCAGGGGCCCGGCGCCGGCGCCACGGGGCTCGCCTGCGGCTGCGTCCGCAACCTCTACATGACCGGGCCGCTGCACGCGATCCTGCGCGAAAGCGTCAAGGTGTGGGAATCCGATCCGGTCAATCTCGGCTTCCAGCAGGTCGGCTACGTGTCGATCGGCGAGGCCAACCAGGAGGAGGACTATATCCGCCTGCACAAGAGCCAGAACGACCAGGGCTATCCCTCCGACCTGCATGTCGGCGCCGAGGCGAAGGCGTTTCTCAAGCGGCTGTGGCCGGATTTCAAGATCGAGCATTGCGACGTGGTGCTGCACGAAAAGCCGTCCGGCTATGCCGGCACCCACATCGCCTGCTGGGGGCTCGACCAGAAATGCCACCAGTGGGGCGTGCGGCGCGTCTACGGGCCGGAGGTGATCGGCTACGAGCGCACCGGCCGCACGGTGACGGCGGTGCGCACCAATGCCGGCAACGTCAGGGTCGGCGAGGCGCTGGTTGTCGCGACCGGCGCCTGGATGCCGCTGCACTGGGGCTGGCTCGGCCATGGCGACACGCTGGATGTCGTCTATCCCGACGGCCATGTCGAGAAAGCCATGGACATGTGGACCTATTGGCGGCTGCTGGAGGGCGAGGTTTACCTGCCCGAGGGCGTCGATTTCCGCACCGCCGACGGCAAGGATTCCCCGGTGCTGCACGTGGAGCTCATGAACACGCCGGTCGTCGGCGAGGACGGCCGCGAGATCAAGGACCACGTCTACTGGTACACCCGCTACGCGGCGGAGCGGGTCGGCGCGCCAGGCCTGCAGGGCGGCACGATCCCGGTGAAGATGGGGCCGAAGGCGGAGCTCGAACCCTACGGTCACCTGAACGACGCGTACCAGGCCGATCCGTGGTTCGCCGACTATTACTGCGCCACCGCCGGCCAGCTTTTCGGCCGCTTCGAAGGCATCCGCGGCCACTTCAAGGAGCGCCGCAACGGCGGCATCGGGGCCTTCACGCCGGACAATGTGCCGATCTTCGACTGGGTCGCCGACAATGCCTTCATGACGGCCGATTCCAACCACGGCTTCAAGATGATCGGCGTCGGCAAGCTGGTGGCGGACCTGCTCTCCACCGGCGCGATGCCGGAGGAACTGAAGCCGTTCTCGCTCGCCCGCTACGCAGAAGGCGGCACCTACGGCGACCGGAATTCAAACTGTCCCTGGGTGTGAGGCGCGCCCGCCGGTTAGAGCGCCATTCGGCCGGACGGTTCGTTTTCGACCGCTGGCGGCCGCGCGGATTCGATCGAAAAACTCGTGATAACAGGGAAATAACAGGGAAATTTCAGATCCGGCGACCTCGACCCGGCGGCATCTGCCTAGGAATTCCCCGTTATTTCAGTTGCTTACACCGAAATGGAAGTGTCAGTCGCGGGAACTGAACAGACTGAAAACAGGGAATTTCCAGGCTGAAAACAGGGAAAAGGGCTACGGATATCAGGGGAAGGGCAATTCCCGAGACCCGGACCGCAATCGCATTCGCCCGGGTCATAGATCTTGATCGACGCTGGGGCGGCAGGTGCGGTAGAATGCATCGTTCACCCTGGAGACACGGCGATGGCAGGGGAGGCGGCGCGCGGTCGTGCAGCCGGTCGAGATCCTGACGACCTTCCCCGATTTCGAGGCCTTCTGGCATCCGTTCACGCTGGGCGCCGGCCCGGCCCCCGGCTATTGCATGAGCCTGCCGGAAAACAAGAGGGCCGACCTGCAACGTCAATTGGAGCAGCGGCTCGGCGGCGACGGCCGGGTCATCAGGCTTCCGGCGCGGGCCTGGGCGGTGCGCAGGGGCTAGGGTCTCAAAACAGCCCGACCGGATACTTCTTTCCGTAGAGATATTCGTAAATGTGGTTGGCGGAATTCGCCGCCAGGATCGCGGTGTAATTGTGCACCGGAAGGCCGCATGTCTTCAGGAAAAGCGGTCCCATGATCGATCGGTCGGCTTTGTCCAGGTGCTGCGAGGGGCTTTCCCAACTGTACAGCGCGATCCAAGTGCAGGCCTCGAATATGTCGACCGTGACCGCGCCGGCGCAGCCGGTCCGCAGACACTCGGCCACCTCGATGCGCGGCTGGACCTTGCCGTTGAACGCTTTCTCGACCTCGTCGAGCCACCGCGCCTGCTCCGACCGGCAAATGCCCTGATCAGCGGCTTTCGCGCAATCGGTGAGGAACGCGTCGGCGTTGAAGACCCTGGCTCTCCCTTCGTCCGCGACCGACCAGGTTATGGACAGCAGCAGGACAACCAACGAACCGATTATGGAAGATTTCATGATCCCGGACTCCAAAGACAGGCTGGGTATTCGATATGCAGGCGCCCCCGATGCACTGATTGCCCGCCGGGAGAGTCACTCCCCGGCCGCATGCCACAAACTGGTCGCCGAAGGCCGGCACGGTCCTCCTGCGCGGATTCCGTTGGCATCGGCAACATGACCGTCCTCCAACGCCTTTACCTGCCCTGTCGATATTCCGGTGAAACAGCCTGCCACCGGTTCGCATTCAGGGCCCGTCTGTCAAACGCATGCTGATCGACGACGAGGACAAATGCAAGTCGATTTTTTAATTTATGCACGTTTCAGTTGTTGTAACGTTTTCCCGTCACGACACAGGCAGCCCGATCTCCCGCAACAGCTTGCGCCTGATGGCGCGGTGATAGTCGGCATAGTCTTCGGCGACCTCCACGAAGGCGCCCGGGCCGGCGATGATGTGGTTGCGAAAATAATGGTGCAGGTAGGGCACTTCGTTGAGGATCGTCAGGCCGTTGATCGTGATGCCCCGGGCTGCCGCCAGGTCGCGGGCCGGTTCGGGCAGGCCGCCGGTATTGTTGATGCCGTCGCTGGATATGTCGATCACCTGGCGGAGCGCCCTGGAGGGCCGGGCGCCGTGCAGGGCGGCGCCGGTCGTGATGGCGGCGGTGATCGAGGTGGCGCCGTCGCCTACGATGCGCGGTGTGGCGGCGATGCGGGCGGAGAGCAGGAGGGCGTCTTCAGGGGCCTCGACGATCGTCCAGCCGATGACCAGTTTCTGCGCGTCGGGCGCTGCCCACTGCATCAGTGCCACGGCGATCCGGCCGTTGGCCCCGGCGGCGATCGCCTGATGAACGTCGCTGCTGGCGAAGGCGTCGGCCAGGCCGCCGATCTGCTGGGCATATTCCGTCTCGTCGACGCTCCAGGAACAGTCGACGGCGAGTACGATGGCGACGTCCACCGTACCGGCGGCGACCTGGGCAGACGATCGATGAGATCGGTCTGGGATCAGCAGCAGTGGAAACAGCAGCGACAGCAAGAGGGGCAGCAGGCGTCCGGCAGTCCGGCACGCCGGCGACCGCTGCCCCGTCATTTCACACCGGCGGTCTAGGCTGCGACCTCGACGGGCCGCGAGGTTCCTGTGTCGAAGCTCGCCACCACGTGGTCGACAAGGGCCTTCACACAGGCATGGCCGACATCCTGCCAGACGATGGCGATGCGGTAGGTGCCCAGTTCCGGCAGGCCGGTTTCCGGACCGAGCCGGACGACCGACGGCGTTTCCAGGCTGGCGGGCAGCGGCGCGACCGCC
>DATHRP010000022.1:0-5710 GCA_035465195.1 Afifellaceae bacterium
CCATGACGAAAAAGGCAAAATCTCTTCCGCGTGTCCGCCTGCGGTATGGCGCCGGCCTGCTGATCGTGGCGTTGTTCTGCGGCATCTATCTCTACGTGTCGCATTCGAGAAACACCGATTTCGCGCTTGCAACCTACCTGAAGATCGCCACCAAGAAATTCCAGTCGCAGGCCAACCAGGTTATGCAGACCGGTCAGCTCATCGTCGATCCGGTGCCCGGGAGCACAGGCGTCGGACCGCGGGACCTGTCGGCGTCGGTCGTCAAGCTGTCCGAAGATCTGGAGAATATGGAACGAAGCTGGGCCGACTTGCCGCCCTGGCTGCAGGAGTATCTGCGGGAACGGTCGGGATCCACGGACCCGTTTGCCGGCTTCAGGCTGTTCCGCGACCAGGCGATCGCCGTCGTCGCAGGCGATCCGTCGGAACTGAAGCCTGCACTGGCGGCGCTCGGCAGCATCTATTTCGGCGAGACCCAGCCGGCGTTCGTGCGGATGGAAACGGCCTATCAGGATTTCGACATCGCCTTTTCCGTCGAGCTGAAGCACATCATCAACATCGCGGCGGCCGGTATCGCGCTGATGATCGCCGGCCTCGGGATATTCATCTTCTGGCCGATGGAAAGAGCAATCCACCATGCGATCGCACGCAGCGACAGCGACCGTGAGCGCGCCGAGGAGGCAGCGGACCGCGCCGAGAGCGCCGAACGAGCCAAGTCGGAATTCCTGGCCAATATGAGCCACGAGATCCGCACGCCGATGAACGGCGTGATGGGCATGGCGGAACTGCTCGCCAAGACGAGGCTCGACAGCAAGCAGAAGATGTTCACCGACATCATCGTCAAGTCGGGCCACGCGCTGGTCACCATCATCAACGACATCCTCGACTTCTCGAAGATCGATTCCGGACAGCTCGAACTCGACCCGATGCCGTTCAATCTCGGCGAGGCGGTGGAGGACGTCGCCACGCTGGTCTCCGCCAGGGCGGTGGAGAAGGATCTCGAACTGGCGGTGCGGATCCAGCCGGACCTCCCGGTTTCCGTGGTCGGCGATGTCGGCCGCATCCGCCAGATCGTCACCAATCTCGTCGGCAACGCCGTGAAGTTCACCGAAACAGGGCATGTCCTCGTCGACGTGTCCGGCGACACGCACGACGGCATCGTCGACCTGCTGGTGAAGGTGGAGGATACCGGCATCGGCATTCCGGACGACCAGATCGACAAGGTGTTCCAGAAGTTCAGCCAGGTCGACGGCTCGTCGACGCGCAAGCACGAAGGCACCGGCCTCGGCCTGACCATCTCGCAGATGCTCGTGGAGATGATGGGCGGCGAGATCGGCGCGACCAGCAGGTTCGGCCAGGGCTCGACGTTCTGGTTCTCGATGCCGCTTCCCGTCGCCGGAAAGCAGATCGTCAGCGCGTCCGTTCCGGTCGATGTAACCGGCGCCCGGGTCCTCGTGATCGATGACAACGAGGTCAACCGCGCAATTCTGCTGGAGCAGCTCGGATCCTGGGGCTTCGACCCGCTGTCGGCGTCGTCCGGCCGCGAGGGCCTGGCCGAACTGCGGCGATCGGCTGGGATCGGGCGCGGGATCGACCTGGTCGTTCTCGATTACCACATGCCGGGAATGGACGGCTCGGACGTCGCGATGGCGATCCGCGAGGACGAGACGATCCGCGACGTGCCGATCGTCATGCTGACGTCCGTCGACAGCAAGTCCGACGGCGGCGTGTTCCGCAAGCTTGAAATCCAGGGGCATCTCGTCAAGCCGGCGCGTTCCTCGCTTCTGCGGCAGACCATCGTCGAAGCGCTGCAGGCCTGCCGCCCGAGGGCGGCGGGCGACACGGCTGCCGCCGCAAAGGCCGCACGCGCCGAGTCTTGACGGGAGAACCGCCGGAAGGCAGGAATAACCGCCTTCCCGCACTTTCTCCAACGTCCGAGCCCCCTTGAGCGAAGTCGCCCAGATCGTCCTTTCGATATTCGGCCTGATCGGCATCGGATATGCGCTCGTGCGTTCCGGCTATCTGAGCCAGGATGTCGGCGACGGTCTCGCCGAATTCGTCTTCAATGTCGCCATACCGGTATTGCTGTTCCGCACGCTGGCGGAGGCGGATTTCCACGGCGTCAGCCCGTGGGGCTTGTGGGCCGGCTATTTCGGCGGCGTTGCGGCGGCCTGGATCCTGTCGCACAAGATGATCCGCAGGGTGTTCGGCCGCGACGCCCGGGCCGGTGTCGTCGCCGGCGTATCGGCAAGCTTCGCCAACACGGTGATGCTCGGCATCCCGCTGATCCAGCACGCCTTCGGCGAGGCCGGCATGGTGTCGATCCTGATCATCATCTCCATCAACATGCCCGTCATGGTGTTCGCCAGCATCGTCGCCAACGAATGGGCGATGCGGGCGGACGGGCTTGCGACCGGGGAGACCGATAGGCGCGAACTGGCCAAACGCTTCGCGACCGATCTGGCGACCAATCCGATCATCATCGGCATCGTTGCCGGCGGGCTCTGGCGCCTGACAGGTTGGCCGATTTCCGGCGTTCCGGCCGTGCTGGTCGACAATATGGCGGCGGTGGCGGGGCCGAGCGCTCTGCTGGCATCGGGCATGGGGCTCGCCCGGTACGGCGTTTCGGGGAATGTCCGCCCGGCGCTGCTGATCACGGTGCTGAAGCTCGCGGTGATGCCGGCCATCGTGCTTGCTATCGGATCAGCCGTCGGCCTACCGCCGCTCGCCGTCGCCCTGCTCACCCTGACGGCGGCCTGCCCGACCGGCGTCCATGCCTATCTGATTGCCAGCCGGTTCGGAACCGGACAGGCGCTGGCGTCCAACTCGATGACGATTTCGACCGGCATCGCCGTTGCGACCACCGCCGCCTGGTTCTTCGTACTGGCGCATATCGGTGTCATGCCGGCGCCCTGAGGAACGGTTCCAGCGCATGCAGGATATCGGCGGGAGCCAGACCCTCGGCGCGCAGGTCGCGCAGGCTTTTCGACCCCGCGCTCTTTGAGAGCTTGGCGCCGCTGTCGTCGGGGATCAGCTGGTGGTGGAAGTAGAGCGGCTCGGGCAGGCCGAGGAGGTGCTGCAGCAGCCGGTGGATGGCGGTCGAGGCGGCGAGGTCCGCTCCGCGGATGACATGGCTCACGGCCTGTTCGGCATCGTCGACGACGACGCAGAGGTGATAGCTCGCCGGACAGTCGGACCGGGCGATGACGACGTCGCCCCAGACGGCGAGGTCCGCTTCGGCCCGGCGCGGCGGCGCGTCATCGAACGGGTTCCTCTCGCGCCATCCGAGTTGCGGCAGGCCGCCGGCCGCGCGTGCCATGTCGATGCGGAGGGCGTAAGGGCGGCCGGAAGCCATCTCTGTGCGCCGCTTCGCCTCCGGCCAGTCGCGTTCGGTGCCCGGATAATGCGGCGCGTTGTCGGGGTCGCGCGGCCAACCGTCGCCGGCGTCCGCAAGCGTGTCGCGGATCTCCCGCCGGCTCATGAAGGCCGGATAGAGCAGACCGAGCCGTTCCAGTTCACCGATAAAGCGGCGATAGACGTCGAACCTTTCGCTCTGGCGCACCACCGGCGCCTCCCTGGCGAGGCCGAGCCAACCGAGGTCCTCGTAGATCGCCGCCTCGAATTCCGGGCGCGCGCGGCCGAGATCGATGTCCTCGATGCGCAGGAGGAAGCGGCCGTTCGTCTCACGCGCCGCCCTGTCGTTCAGAAGCGCGGAGAAGGCGTGGCCGAGATGGAGATAGCCGTTCGGGCTCGGCGCGAAACGGTAGATATTCCGGGGCGTCATGCCGTTCAGCGCTCGATCGGCGGGCTGATCTCGACCTTCTTCTGCTTTTCCCGGCGGAACAGGTAGAGGCCGCTTGCGACGATGATGGCGGCGCCGATCGCGGTGTTCGGGCCGGGCACGTCGGAGAAGACGAGGTAGCCGAACATCACCATCCAGATCAACTGGACGTAGAGATAGGGTGCGAGCGTGGAGGCCGAGGCCAGCTCGTGCGCCTTGATCAGCATCCAGTGGCCGAAACCGCCGAAGAAGCCGGTCGCGAGAAGGATCGCCCAGTGCCAGGCGTCGGGCACCGGCTGCCAGACGATCAGCCCGACAGGGGTCATCAGCAAAGCGAGGATGATCGCGGGAAGGAGCGTCATGCTCTCGGCGGTCTCGTCGATCGTCAGGTGGCGGGTCAGGATGATGTAGAAGGAATAGCTGAGTGTCGCGCACATCGACAGCAGCATGGCCGGCCGGAATCCGGCCGCACCCGGCTCGATGATGAGCAGGGCGCCGAGAAAGCCGACGCCGATGGCCGCCCAGCGCCGCGGCCCGGCCCATTCGCCCAGAAACGGGCCGGCCAGCGCCGTGACGATGAACGGCGCCAGGAAGAAGATCGACGAGGTCTCGGCGAGCTGCAGATATTTCACGGCGAAGAAATTGAAGAAGGTCGCGCCGCCGAGACAGAGGGCCCGCAGGCCCTGCAGGATCGGATGCCTGGCGCGGAACCGCACCGGATGCCGCCACGGCCGGAAGGCGGCGCACGCGAACACGGAATGGGTCACAAACCGCATCCAGACGATCTGCAGCGGCGCCAGCGTCGCGGTCAGGTATTTCGCCGATGTGTCGAGGCAGGCGAACATGAAATAGGCGGCGATGATCAGCGCCAGGCCGGCAAGCTTCATCCCGGTCTCGGCCGGACGACCCGATGCCTGTTGTTGTGCTTTTTCGGTAGCTCGGCCTGAAATCCGGGTCATGGAACATCTGAAGCCCCGTTTGCGGGCACGATCAAGCCCGTAGTGCCGTTGCCGGCACCTGCACGGGTTCGGGCTTTTCGATTGACAGGCGCGTCATGCTGTTCCACCGCGTAGGCGACGAGAAGGACCGTCCATGAGCTTTCGACGCTGGCAGGATCTGACGACGGACAATTTCGCGGCTCTGGCCGCGAATGCGGTCGCGGTATTGCCGGTCGCGGCAGTGGAACAGCACGGGCCGCACCTGCCCGTCGGAACCGATGCGATGATCGCGGAGGGCATGACCGGCCTGGCGGCGGAGCAGGCTGACGGCGAGCCTGAGGATATTCTCGTGCTGCCGCAGATCTCGGTCGGCGCGTCGCTGGAACATGAACGCTTTGCCGGGACGCTCAGCGTGTCCTCGGCCGGGATGGCCGACCGGATCGTCGCGATCGCACGCGGTGTCAAAGCGGCAGGGCTCGGACGACTGGTCATCGTCAGTTCGCATGGCGGCAATGTCGCGGCAATGACCGATGCCGCGTTGCGCTGTCGGGCCGAACTGGGCCTGCTGGCGGTCTACCTCACCTGGTCGCGGCTCGGTCTGCCGGACGGCGTGGTCGCAGACGACGAGCGCGCATATGGCGTGCACGGCGGGTTCGTCGAAACCTCGCTGATGCTGAATTTCCGTCCCGACCTTGTGCGGATGGACAAGGCGCAATCGTTCGGCAGCCTGCAGCAGGATCTTGGCGGCGACTTCGCGCTCCTTCGTGCCTACGGACCGGTCGGCTTCGGATGGATGGCGCAGGATCTCAACGGCGGGGGGGTGGTCGGCGATGCGGCCTCGGCAAATGCCGAAGCGGGGCAAGCGATCGCGGGCTATCAGGCCGGCCGTTTCGTCCTGCTGCTGCGGGAAACTGCGGCGGCCGACGTGGCGAAGATGCTCCGCTGATATGGTCGCCTGCGGAAAGTGGGCGGCGCTCAGGTAGTATTCCGGTCT
>DATHRP010000023.1:0-2923 GCA_035465195.1 Afifellaceae bacterium
TCGTGAGGACGACAGGGCCCCGTCCGGAAGACCAAACCGGCCGCAACGGTCGGATGGAAAGGGAGGAATGTATGGACAGACGCCAATTTATCGTTTCGAGTTCGGCACTCGCCGGCATGACGGCCTTCGGCCTGCCGGACCTGGCACGGGCCCAGGCCGCGCAGACCGCAGTTGAGGCCGCCAAGAAATATTCCGGCACGGAGATCACCATCGTCTGGGAAGCCGGGCTGCAGTCTCTCGATCCGCTGAACTTTTCCGGACCGAAATGGGAAGAGGCGACCGGCATCAAGGTGAAGGTGATCGAGGTGCCGACCGCCGAGATGTTCACAAAGATCCTGCAGGAACACCGGGCGGGAACCGGCGCCTATGACGCGCTCAACGTCATTCCGGCGTGGATGCCAGACCTGGTGCGGGCCGGCGCGCTGGAGCCGCTCGATTCCTACGTCGACCAGTACGGTTTCCGCGACGAGCTGAAGAACATCGCGCCGGTCTACCGCGACAACCAAATGACGGTCGACGGAAAGATCTACGGCTTCCCGGACGACGGCGACGTCTTCATCATGTACTACCGCACGGACGTGCTGACGGATCCGAAGGTCCAGGCCGGCTTCAAGGAGAAGCACGGCTACGACCTGCCTGTGCCTCCGACGACATGGAAAGAGTTCGACGATGTCGGCTCGTTCATTTCCGAATTTACCGGCAACAAGCCGTACGGCGCCGCCTTCTTCCGCGACGCGCCCTACGCGCAGTTCATGTTCCAGGAAAGGTTCCGCAACGAGGGCGGCCGGTTCTTCGACGGCGACACGATGAAGGCGACCGTCAATTCGGAGGCCGGCGTCAAGGTGTTCAACGACTGGCTGGCGGAAAACAAGTGGATGCCGGCAGGCGTGCAGACCTGGGGTTTCGTGGAGAATCTCGCTGCCTTCCTGCAGGGCGACACGGCGATGACGATCTCCTGGCCGCCCTACGGCCGGTGGGCGGCCGGTTACGGCACCGACCAGGAGGCGCTGTCCTGGGTTCCGAAGTCGACGATCGGCGGCAAGGTCGGCTATTCGATGCCGCCGGGCGGTCACCCGCAGCTGGCCGCCGGCTTCGCGCTGTCGGTCTCGGCCTCCTCGCGCAACAAGGAGGCGGCCTACCTGTTCATCCAGTGGCTCAACTCCGAAGAGACGAGCCTCGAGCGCGTCCAGCTTCCCTATGCGCTGCGCGATCCGTTCCGTGAAAGCCATTTCACGTCGGCGGAATATCGGAGCCGCTGGGGCGAGGCCGGGCAATATCTCGACGCGCTGAAGGCCGGCGCCGTGAACGGCCTCCTCGACCTGTCGATCATTCAGACCGACCGTTACGAGGAAGCGCTCCGGCAGGGCATTTCGCGGCTCTGGGCCGGCGACGATCCGCAGACGATCCTCAACGACACCGCGGCAACGTGGGACCAGATCACGGACAAGATCGGCGTCGACAAACAGAAGGCAGCCTATGCCGCCTGGGCGGCCAAGCCGAATGCCTATCCGGAAATGTAAATCTGATCCGGCGCGCCGCTCGCGGCGCGCCGGCCTTCCAGTCGGCGCAAAAAGCTAGCGGCTCAGACCATGGCAGCAGCACAGACACCGTCAGCCGGGCCCTTCGCCGACCGCAATTTCAAGTATCTGATGATCTTTCCGGCGGTGCTGGTGATCCTGCTCATCGGGCTGTTTCCGATCATCTACACGCTCATCATAAGCGTGCAGAACATCACGATGATGGACGAGGACACGACGTTCAACGGCCTCATCCACTACCGGGCGCTGATCGGTGACGCGCGCTTCTGGCAATCGCTGTGGCACACCCTCATCTTCATGGCGGTTGCGCTGCCGGCGGAACTGCTGCTCGGCCTTGCGCTGGCCTACCTGTTCCTGGAGCGGATGCCCGGCAGGCAGGTCTTCATCGCGCTGCTGGTGATGCCGGTGGTCATCTCGCCGATCATCGCGGGGGCGACGTGGCGCCTGCTGTTCGACAACCGATTCGGTCCGATCAACCAGGTTCTCGGCTGGTTCGCCGGCGAACCGGTGACGATCCTGTGGACCGTGGACCCGAGCTTCGTCTATCCGGCGATCCTGATCGCGGAGATCTGGCAGTGGACCCCATTCATGTTCCTGCTGCTCCTGGCGGCGCTCTCAAACGTCGACAAGAGCCAGCTTGAGGCGGCCGAGATCGACGGCGCCGGGTTTGTTCGCGTCTTCCGGACGATCGTGCTGCCGGCCATCTGGCCGGTGCTCGCGATCGCCGTGCTGATCCGCGCGCTCGACCTGTTCAGGCTTTTCGACGTGATCTGGGCGCTGACGCGGGGCGGACCCGGAACCCGCACCGAGACCTTCTCGATCTATGCCTATGTGCAGGGTTTCCAGCAGTTCGAGACCAGCTATACCGCGGCCATGGCGTTCGTGGTCATCCTGATACTCGCCGTGTCGGTGACGCTGATCCTCAGGCGGATGGAGATCGACCAGTGAGAAGCGACAGGGGCTCCGGGCTTGCACTCAGATATCTGGTCGCCGTCTTCATCACGGCGATCACGCTGTTTCCGATCTACTGGCTGTTCATGATCTCGTTCAAGACGCCGGAGGAGATCTTCGCCTACCCGCCGGTCTGGTGGCCGGAATCGATCCAGTTCGCCAACTATGCGGTGCTGTTCAAGGATGGCGACGTGGTGACCATCTGGAACAGCCTGGTGATCGCGACGGTCTCCACCTTGTTCGCCATGGTGCTCGGAACCATGTGCGCCTATTCGATCGCCCGGTTCCGCACCGGCGGCAACCTGTTTTCAGACTGGCTGCTGTCGAACCGCATGGTGCCGCCGATCGTTATCGTGTTCCCGGTCTTCCTGCTGTTCGTCAAGCTGGGCCTGGTCGACAGTTTCACCGGCTTGGTCCTGCTCTACACGGCGTTC
>DATHRP010000024.1:0-5066 GCA_035465195.1 Afifellaceae bacterium
AATGGCAACGATCGTTGCACTGGGGGCGACGACGGACGGCAGCGCGGCAGACCTACCCGACGTGGGGCGAGCCTATGCGTTGGATGAAAGTCTGCCCGCTGTCTCCGGCCTCAATGGCAAGATCGCCGTTTATGGGGGCTATCAGGACGACGAGGTTGACGACGGGGGCATCTTCGGCGTGTTGGGATCGGTATCCGTCCCGCTGGGTCACAGGTTCGGCTTCCAGGCGGATGCGCAGGTCGCGGCGGTCGAGGATGATGTCTTCGGGCGGCTGGGGGCCACCTGTTCTGGCGAGATCCGTCCAAGGGGCTGGTCGGCATCTATGGCGCCGTCGAGGGCTACGACGACACCGACATGGATGCATGGCGCATCGCGCTGGAAGCGGAAGCCTATCTCGACCGGATCACCGTCCGCGGTCTTGCCGGCTACGAGGCAGTCGACCTGCCGGCCGCCGCCGGGGGCGACGAGGATGGCGTGTTCGCGCTCGCCGATCTCGCCTATTACATCAACGACGATTTCCGGGCGTCGATCGGCTATCGCCATATGAACGACACCCATATGGGTGCGGCCGGGCTGGAATATCAGCTTCAGACGGGCCTGTTCGGCAGCGGGACTTCGGTCTTCGCCGAAGGCCGGGTCGGCGACAACGATTATGCAGCGGCATGGGCCGGTGTGAGGCTTTATCTTGGCGGCGGCGAGAAGTCGCTCATCCGGCGCCATCGCGAGGATGGTCCGCCGGCGTTCGACGAAACGAACCGGCGCGGCGAGTGCCAGTCGTTCAAGTGCGGATTTGCCGTCGCGGAATGACGATCTGATGATTTTCAACGGGGATTAAACCAACTCAACTCGGCCGGAGCGGCTTAAGCGGCTCCGGCCTTTTTCATGCCGGAAGCCGAGGCGCACCGTTTTGAGTTCGACATGCCGGGCCGGCAATGGCCCGCTCGCCGAACGTCTTGCCATTGTCATGCCTTTACGGGCTTCTGGATTGGCAATGATGAACGAGAACAAGCGCCACAACCACCCAGTCCTTCTGCGCCTCGCTATCCTTTTCTGGTTGATTGTCCCGGTTGCCGCCGCCCGCGCCGATGTCAGGGCGGAGATAGAACGGATCTTCGCTGGCCAGGCTCTTCTCGCCTTTGGCACCGCCGTCGATCTCGACCGTCTTCGACCAGCCTATGAAACGGAAGCGTTTGCGCCCGTCTGGGTCAGCGATAATCGTCCGCAATGTTATCGACGGCGCGGTGTAGGACCGGTAGCCTCCGGGCAGCGACTGCCCGGATCAGGTCAGCCCGATCCCGGTCTCCCGCTGGAACAGGATCAGATCGAGCGACGGCGGATCGAGCCCGAGGCCGCTGAGCAGGGCGTGCACCTGGCCGCGGTGATGGGTCTGGTGATTGAAGAAGTGGCTCAGCGCCGGCGCCAGCGGCTGGGTGACATCGGCGGGGTTCGAGATCGTCCGGTAGCTGAAGGTCCCGTTGAACTGCTTCCCCGTCAAACCTTCGATCCAGCCCACCATCCGCTCGTCTTCGGCCTCGCGGGCCGCGACGAGGTCGTCGAAGTCATCGAAAGGCACGGCGTCGAGCTGGGTATATGTCTCGCCCTCGCCGGTGAAGCGGCGCATCCAGATGCGGTCGCCGACCAGGATGTGGTTGAGCGTGCGGTGCACCGAGCCGAAGAACGCACCGCGGTCGGCCCGGTAGTCGGCATCGGGCAATGTCGCGGCAGCCGCGTAGAGTCGTCCGTTGGCCCACCGGTTGTAGCCGGCCATCATCCGGAAAATCCGTTTCATGTCTCAATCCCCTTGCGCGGGCGGCCGGTTTCCGACACCAAATAGGCGAAATCGCATCTGGGAGGCCGGCATGTCCATGAAACTCTACGATCTGTGCGGACGCAACAGCGCCATCCGCTTCAGCCCCTATTGCTGGCGCGCCAAGATGGCCCTGATGCAAAAGGGGCTGGAGTTCGAAACCGTGCCGACGACCTATGCCGCGATCGCCGGGATCGGCGAAGGCGCCAAATCCGTCCCGGTGCTCGACGACGGCGGGCGCGTGGTCAGCGATTCCTTCGACATCGCCGTCTACCTCGACGCGGCGTACCCGGACACACCTGTCCTGTTCGGCCATGACGGTCTGGTCGCCGCCGCGCGGCTGGTCGAGGGCTGGACGATCGCCGCGCTTCACCCGGTCGTCATGGGCATGATCATCAAGGATATCCATGATGTCCTCGACGACCCCGACCAGGCCTATTTCCGGCAGACCCGGGAAGCGCGGTTCGGCAAGGCACTGGAAGAGGTTCACAAGGGTGTGGACGCGCTTGCGGAGCAGCTGGCGCAGGCGCTGGCGCCGGTACGCCATACCCTCGCCCACCATGCCTTCATCGGCGGAGCGAAACCGCTGTTCACCGACTATATCGTGCTCGGGCCCTTGCTCTGGCTCAGGACCATCCACGGATCGGTGCCGTTCGCCGACGACGATCCGGTTGGCGGCTGGTTCGAACGCTGCCTGGCGCTGCACGACGGGTACGCACTGAAGGCGGAAACGGCGGCCTGATCGGCGCGGCGGTCCGAATTCGTCAAAAGCCCGCGGTATCCCGCAAGCTCTCGTTGCTTCAATCCCTGAAAGTAGTGATCCCGTTCGGACCCGTCATAGCGTCCGGATTTCAGGCAACAGCGCTTGAAATCTGCGTCCGGAGCCGCACGGGCAGAGATCGTTTCGGCCGAGCTTCTCCACCAGTTCCACGCCGCCGTGGACCGTGCGGTGTCCGCGCTTGACGCGCGTCTCCGACGGGTAGGACTTACGCCGCTTGCTGGTGATCTCGAAAGGACGGGAGATCGTCGTAGTCGTGGTTGTGTGCCATGGGACCCTCCCTTGCAGGCGTTGCGGAGCGCGCGACCATAGTCGGTCGGCGGCCTCGTGCAAGGAAATAAGGTGCTCCGCGATACGTTTAACCATCACCGGCGACCCCGCCGTTCAGCGGACTTGCGGGCCGCGCGGGCGGCGACTATACGGACGGCACCGAATTCAACCCTTTTCCAGAGACAGACAGGAACTTCATACATGGCGATCGAACGCACCTTTTCGATCATCAAGCCGGATGCGACCGAGCGGAACCTCACCGGCAAGATCATCGACAAATTCGAGAGCGCCGGCCTCCGGGTCGTGGCCTCCAAGCGCATCCGCATGACCCGCGAGCAGGCCGAGGGCTTTTATGCCGTCCACAAGGAGCGGCCGTTCTTCGGCGAGCTTGTCGAGTTCATGATGTCCGGGCCGGTCGTCGTGCAGGTTCTGGAGGGCGAGGACGCCATCGCGAAGAACCGCGAAGTGATGGGCGCGACCAATCCGGCGGAAGCCGCACCCGGCACCATCCGGGCGGAGTTCGCCCGCTCCATCGGCGAGAATTCGGTGCACGGGTCCGATGCCCCGGAAACCGCCGCGCAGGAGATCAAGTTCTTCTTCACTGACGAGGAAATCGTCGGCTGAGCCGGAAGCGCAGAACCGCAGCGGGCCGGCCGGTTGCCAGACCGTGCCGGCCTTTTGCGTTGGGGATCGGAGCGTTTGCTGTAACCTGCCCCGTCCAGCCGAATAAGCCGACGGCTCGCAATGTCTGACCACGACCACCGCCATCATCACCATCGCGCCCCCTCCGGCGATCGCGCCGTTCTGGTCGCGGTGGTCATCAATATTGGGCTGACGGTCGCGCAGATCGTCGGCGGTCTCCTGTCAGGCAGCCTGGCGCTGATCGCCGACGCCATCCACAATTTGTCGGACGCGATTTCCCTCGTCATCGCCTATGGCGCGCGCAGGATTGCCCGCCGGCCAGCCGATCGCCGGATGACTTTCGGCTATGTGCGGGCCGAGGTGGTCGCCGCGCTGATCAACTACACAACGTTGATCGTGATCGGCCTCTATCTGGTCTACGAGGCGATCTTCCGCTTCATCGAGCCGCATGCGGTCGACGGCTGGCTGACGGTGATCGTCGCGGCCGTCGCGCTGGTCATCGACCTGGCGACGGCGGCGCTGACATGGCGGCTTTCGAAAGAGAGCATTAACATCCGCGCCGCCTTCCTGCACAATCTCGCGGACGCGCTCGGTTCCGTCGCCGTCATCGTCGCCGGCACGCTGATCCTGCTCTACGACTGGCGGCTCGCCGATCCGATCGCCACCGTGCTGATCGCGGGTTATATCCTTTGGCACGCCTTCGCGGAGATCGGCACGGTCATCCGCATCCTGATGCTGGGGGCGCCGCCGGAAGCCGACGGCGACGCCATCATGGAGGCCTTCTGCGCCGTCGAGGGCGTGGTCGATGTCCACCATGTCCATCTCTGGCAGATGGACGAGCATCGCAGTTCGCTCGAGGCGCACCTCGTCGTCGCCGAAGACGACTGGATGAAGGCGGAGCAGATCCGCGGCCGCGTCGAGGCCATGCTGCGCGAGCGTTTCGGCATAGCCCATACCACGCTCCAGCTCGAACGGCCGGATCACCGCTGCGACGACAGCGCTTTCGGCCAGTGTCGGCCGGCGCATATGGCGGGCGGACGCGGCTGACAGGCATTCCGGAAAGCGGCGATTCCTGCCACTATGCGCCGCGACCAGCCAATCCAACGGACATGCAATGGGCACACTTTCAGTCAGATCGATCCGATCGAAGGGCGTCTCGGCGCCGCTCAGCCAACCGCACCATACCGCCAGCGGCACCATTACTGCCGCCCACCTCGTGCTGTTCGAGATCGACTGCGGCGAAGTGACCGGCCAGTCCTACGTCTTCACCTTCTCGCCGCAGATGCTGAAACCGATGGTGATCCTGGCGGAAACGCTCACTGACGCCCTGAAGGACGAGCCGCTGGAGCCGGCCCGACTGTTCGATGCACTGCAGGCGCGGTTCCGCATTCCTGGCACCACCGGCATGCTCGGCACCGTGCTCGGCGGCATCGACATGGCGCTGTGGGACGCTTTCGCCAAGGCGAAGGGCGAGCCGCTGGTGCGGCTTCTCGGCGGCGCTGCCCGTCCGGTGCCGATCTACGAATCCATGGGCATGCTGGAGCCCGACCAGACGGCCCGCCAGACGGA
>DATHRP010000025.1:0-1814 GCA_035465195.1 Afifellaceae bacterium
GCCGGCCCTCGCGCAGCGCCGCCCGCCACTGGTAGATCTGACTGCGCGACACATCCCGCCGTCGCCCCACCAACGCCACCCGCGCCCCGGGCGCAAAAGCCTCGCGCACGATCTGCAGCTTGTCGTCCGCCGACCAGCGCCGCCGTCGCTCCCGCCCAACAAAGATCTCTGCCCGCATCCCGTCGCCCCACAACCGACGTCCTTAACAGGCTGCTGAAAAAGACGCCGGACAAGGGCCCAGTGTCGCTGGCGATCTGACGTTTGGGGTTGGTGACGACAGGCTTGTCTTGTTGAACGGCGCCATGCCGTCTGGTGCAAGACCCGCAGCGCACTGGGGCCGACGGTTGGCGCCGCCTCGTGCCTCGGCCGCAGCTTCATGCCCCGCCATCATCCGGCCTCGGTGACGAGCAGCTTCGGCATTCGGGCCAGGTTATAGGCGGCAAGGGCGAGATGGAAGCCGAGCGCTGTGCGATCCAGGCCTCGGAACCGCGATTTGCGCCAGGCGCCGACCGTCTTCAGCCAGCCGAAGATTTCCTCGATGCGCTTGCGGCATTTCTGGCTGGCGGCATAGCCCGCATGCCGGGTCGTGCGTCCGTCGATGTTCGATCGCCTCCTCGCCTTGCCGGTGTCGTAGGCATTCTGTGCGACATGCGGGGTGATCCGCCGCTCCCGCAGTTCGGCCACGACATCAGCGGTGTCGAACCCTTTATCGCCGGCGAGCGTGCCACCTCGGCCAATGTGCTGATCGGCGAGATCGATGGCGGCGAGGCATTCCGAGACACCCGATGCCCTGGTCAATCGGCCATCGACCACGAGGCCGTTACGGTTCTCCATCAACGCCGTGCCGACGAAGCACAGCCGGCTCGGCTGGCCATCCGCCTTCTTGTAGAGCCGGGCGTCGGGATCAGTGGTCGACGCATGGGTGTCATTGGACCGCTTCTCGCCGCGAAAATCCCGCTCGGCATTGCGGCCAGACCCGTCATCGTGGTCGCCGGGATGATCCCTTGGCTTGAAGCTCTTCATCGATGCCCAGGCTTCGATCAGCGTGCCGTCGACCGAGAAGTGATCCCGGCTCATCTGCCGGCGAACGTCGGGGTGATTGACCACGCCGGCCAGCAGTTCCGCTGCCGCATCCATCTCGAGGAACCGGTCGCGGTTCTTCGCGAAGGTCGACGCATCCCAAACCGCATCGTCGATACCGAGGCCGACGAACCAGCGATACAGCAGATCGAAGTCGATGCGCTCCATCAACTGGCGCTCCGAGCGGACCGTGTAGAGCGCCTGGAGCAACAGGGCGCGGAGCAGTTTCTCCGGTGCTATCGACGGTCGCCCGATCGGCGCATAGGCGGTAGCGAAGCGCCTCGACATGCCGGACAGCACAGCGTCGGCAATCCGCCTGATCACACGCAACGGATGGCTCGGCGGCACTCGCGCCTCCAGATCGACATACGAAAACAGGCTGCCGTTTCGAGCGTCCACCCCGCGCATCCTGACCTCCGCCTTGCAAGGCCAGAGAATCACCAAAACATGCACACCTCCACGACTTTTTCAGCAGCCTGCTAGGGGCGACAGGGGGTCGAGCGTTGAATAGTCGCGAGCCGCCGGCCGGGTCAAAAGCTGAATGACCGGTTAACCAGAGAAGCCCTTGGGCCGCGTACGACGATGCTGTCCGGCAATTAACCTCCCGGCAAGGTTACCGGGCGGATTCGTGCGCCGGACCGTTGCCGGGACCTCTTGAACCGGCCTTGTGATTGACTACCTCATGGGAGCCGAAGGTCGCAACGTGAGTTCGGCAAGTATCGACCAAGGCGTGT
>DATHRP010000026.1:0-2885 GCA_035465195.1 Afifellaceae bacterium
AACTTATTGGTTCCAGAGGGCGCGGGCGGTTTCTTGCCTGCGAGCTCCCGCAGCCCGCCCGTCCGCTCCGCACAGCCGGCGCCGTATCCCGCTCGGCATGAAGCGCGAACGACGATCACACGACCGGCCAGACAGCCGGCAAGCCGAACGCCCGAGAGAAGGCGTAGCACAGCAGAGAGCCTGGACGGATAGGTCCAGGAGCAAAAAGGAGGATCTCATGTACTTGTCTCAAAAAATCACCCGGGGGATCGTGTCGGCACTCGTGGCGGTGGCGATGACCGGGCCGGCGATGGCGGCCGAAAAGATCCGAGTTGCCGGGAACTTCGCAGTCGATCATTCCAGCTCGATTGCCATGGAGCGGTTCAAGGCGGCCGTTGAAAAAGCGACAGGCGGCGATCTTACGGTCGATCTCTTTCCCGCCATGCAGCTCGGCGGCGCCAAGGAAAACGTCGACCAGGTGCGCTCGGGCGCGGTGCTGATGACCTGGATCGGCATGGCCTATCTGTCGCGAACCGTGGCAGAGCTCGAGGCGGTGAGCCTGCCGTTCGTCTTTCCGGATCGCGAATCCGCCTTCCGGGTCATTGACGGCAAGGTCGGCGACCTGTTGAACGAAAAGCTGGCGGCCAAGGGCTTCCTGTCGCTCGGCTATATGGAATTGGGCTCGCGCAACGTGACCAACAATAAGCGGCCGATCAAGACGGTGGCGGATTTCAACGGCCTGAAGATCCGGCTGCAGCCCAACGAGACCCATCTTGCAACCTTCCGCGCGATCGGCGCCAATCCCATCTCCATGGGCATCAAGGAAGTCTACTCGGCGTTGCAGCAGGGCGTGCTGGATGGCGAAGAGAATCCCTACAGCATCATCCTGACGCGCAAGTTCAACGAGGTGCAGAAATACCTCTCGGACAGCGGCCACTTCTTCGATTTCATCATCGTGGTGACGAACAAGGATCGTTTCGAAAGCCTGAAGCCGGAACACCAGCAGGCGATTCGTGCGGCCATGGCCGAGGCGGTCTCCTGGCAGCGCGCTAAGGCGGCCGAGGAGGACGAGGCGGCCAAGGCGGCACTGATCGCCAGTGGCATGGAGTTCACTCCGATCTCGGCAGAGGTCCGGGCCGAACTGCAGGCGAAGGCGGCCGGCGTGGTCGACGAACTTAAGGCGCGGATCGACTCGGATCTGGTCGACGCGGTCATTGCGGAGGCCAAGAAGTGACGACAAAGGACGGGGGGCCGGCATCCACCGGCCCCCTATTCGAAACGGCGAAGCGGTTTGTCTCGGGCGTCGACCGGGTTTCATTCTGGCTGGTCGTCGCCGCCATGGCGGGCATGGCCGGCCTCGTCTCGTTCCAGGTCTTCATGCGCTATGCGCTCTCGTCCTCACTCGACTGGGCTGAGGAGATCGCCCGGCTGTTCTTCGTCTGGACCATGCTGTTGGCCATACCGCACGGCATAAAGGCGGGCGTGCATGTCGGAATCGACCTGCTCGTGCTGCAATTTCCGCCCGGCCTGCAGGAGATACTGTTCCGGACCACGGCCCTGATCGGCAGCCTGCTGATGCTCATCGTCTGCATCTACGCCTATGTGGTGGTCGGGCAGACGTGGCAGGAGCTCATGCCGACGGTCAATGTCACTTCAGCAGTCTATTACATCGCGGTCCTGGTCAGCGCCGGGCATTCTAGCCTGCACCTCGCGATTCTGACCTGGGGAGGCTCGCAAACCTGGGCGAAGAAGGCCCGCCCGCAGGCATGACTCTCATCGTCGTCGCAGTTTTCTTGGTTCTCGCTCTGCTCGGCATGCCGCTGGCGTTCGCGCTCGGTGTTTCGTCGGTTGCCGGCCTGACGGTAGCCGGGCTCGATTTCACCGTCCTGCCGCAGCGCATGATGCACGCGATCGACAATTTTCCGCTGATGGCGATCCCGCTTTTCATGCTGGCAGGGGAACTCATGGTTGCAGCCGGGATCATGCAGCGGCTGGTCGACTTCGCGAACGCGATTGTCGGCCGTGTCCACGGCGGCATGGCGCATGTTTCGATCCTCTCCGGAATGCTGCTTGGCGCGGTCAGCGGGGCAGCAGTCGCGAGCGCCAGCGCCCTGGGCTCGACGCTCGTGCCGCTGCTGCGACGCAACTACGACCCGGGTTTTAGCAGTGCCGTGATCGCCTCGGCCGCCAATCTCGGGCCGATCATTCCGCCGAGCAACGCGATGATCGTCTATGCACTGATGGCCGGCTCCAGCGTGTCGGTAGGAGGCCTCTTCATGGCTGGAGTGGTTCCCGGCGTGCTGCTGACGGTCTGCTTCATGGGCTTGACCAGCTACCTCGCCTGGCGTCGCGGCTATCCCCTGTCGGGCGAGCATTTCAGTTTTCGTAACGCCCTGGTCAAGACACGCAAGGCCTTCATTATCTTCATGATGCCGATCATCGTGGTCGGCGGTATCGTCGGCGGCGTCTTCACCGCCACAGAGGGCGCGGCGATCGCCGTGGTCTATGCCTTCGTCATCGGCTTCTTCGTCACGCGGGAGCTGAAGATTTCCCACCTGCCCGGCGTGCTGTTCCGGGCCGCAGTGACGGCCTCCATGGTCGCGGCGCTGATCGCGTTCGCGGCGACGGTAACCTTCATTTTCACCATCGATCTCCTACCGCTGCGCCTGTCGGGCTGGCTGCAGGAGCTGACCCAGGATCCGATGGTCTTCATCGTCCTGGTCATGGCGGTCCTGGTCGTGGTCGGCATGTTCCTGGAATCCAATGCCGCCTATATCATGCTGGTGCCGCTGCTGGCACCGGTGGCGCTAAGCTATGGCATCGATCCCCTCTACTTCGGGTTCTTGTTCGTGCTCAACTTGGTCATCGGCATGATGACCCCGCCGGTCGGGGTACTGCTTTTCGTG
>DATHRP010000027.1:0-5682 GCA_035465195.1 Afifellaceae bacterium
CATGGTCGCCCTGGTCGGCGATGCCGAGCTCGACGAGGGCAACGTCTACGAAACGCTGCAAGAGGGCTGGAAGAATGATCTGCGGAACTGCTGGTGGATCATCGACTATAACCGCCAGTCGCTCGACGGGATCGTGCGCGAAGGGCTGTTCGGGCGCATCGAGAAGAGTTTCGACGCCTTCGGCTGGGATGTGCTCCGGATCAAGTACGGCGCGCTCCAGCGGGCCGCGTTCGAGGAGCCAGGCGGAACGAGGCTCCGCGAATGGATCGACGCCTGCTCGAACCAGGACTACGCCGCGCTGACCTACATGGGCGGCGCGGTCTGGCGCCGGCGTCTGATGGAGGATCTGGGCGACCAGGGCGACGTCTCCGCGCTGCTCGACCGGCGCAGCGACGCGGAGCTGGCGGCGCTGATGGAAAATCTCGGCGGCAACTGCGTCCAGACCATGGCAGAGGCCTTCGCCTCCGTCGAGCACGACCGGCCGACCTGCTTCTTGGCCTACACGATAAAGGGCTGGGGCACGCCGATCGCGGGCCACAAGGACAATCATGGCGGGCTCATGACCCTGAAGCAATTCGCCGGATGGCAGGCCCATATGGGCGTGCAGCCCGGTGAGGAATGGGAGCCGTTCGCGGCTGTGCCTGATGTCGGCGCCCTGAAATCGTTTCTGGACCGCGTGCCGTTCTTCGCAAAAGGCCCGCGCCGCCACGGCGACGCCCGGCTTGAAGTGCCCGCCATACCGATCGACACGGGACGGGAGGTCTCGACCCAGACCGCCTTCGGCAGGATCCTCGACGACCTGGCGAAAGGCGACAGCGCGCTCGCCGCCCGTATCCTCACCACCTCGCCGGACGTCACCGGCACCACCAGCCTCGGGCCGTGGGTCAACCGGCGCAAGCTGTTCGCCCGGGCCGAGATGGCCGACGCCTTCATCGAACACCGCATCCCCTCGACCGCGAAATGGGAGTTCACACCGCGCGGCCAGCACATCGAACTCGGTATCGCGGAGATGAACCTATTCCTGCTTCTCGGCGCGGCGGGGCTTTCGCACTCGCTCTTCGGCAAGCGGCTCCTCCCGATCGGCACGGTCTACGATCCGTTCGTCTGCCGCGGCCTCGATGCGCTGAATTATGCCTGCTACCAAGATGCCCGTTTCATGATCGTCGGCACGCCCTCGGGCGTGACGCTGGCTCCGGAGGGCGGAGCACACCAGTCGATCGGAACGCCGCTGATCGGTATGGCGCAGGACGGGCTGGCCGCATTCGAGCCGGCGTTCGCCGACGAACTGGCGGTCATCATGGAATGGGCGTTCGACTACATGCAGCGCGCCGGCGACAACGACCCGGACGAGCGGACCTGGCTCAGGGACGAGACCGGCGGCTCCGTCTACCTGCGCCTGAGCACCAAGCCGCTGGAGCAGCCGGGCAAGCGCGCCGACGACGCGTTCAAGCAGGGCGCTATCGACGGCGCATACTGGCTCCGCAAGCCCGGGCCAAATTGCTCCGTGGTGATCGCCTACCAAGGCGCGGTGGCGGACGAGGCGATCGCCGCGGCGGGCATGATCGGCGAGGTGCGGCGCGACATCGGCGTTCTCGCCGTCACGTCAGCCGATCGCCTGAATGCGGGCTGGACGGCGGCGCAGCGCGAACGCGCACGCGGCAATCCCGACGCGAAGAGCCATATCGAGGCTCTGCTGGAACACCTGCCGCGGGGCTGCGCGATCGCAACGGTGATCGACGGGCATCCCGCGACGCTCGCGTGGATCGGCGCGGTGGCGGGCCACAGGACCATCTCGCACGGCGTCGAGCATTTCGGGCAGACGGGGGCGATCGGCGACTTGGCCCGCCACTTCCGGATCGACCGCAACGCGATCGTCGACTCGGTGAGCGAGCTGACGGCAGGTGCGCGCTCAGCCGGTATATTTCACTAGTTATTCTTCTGATATCGGCTAGTCAGCTAACGGAGTGGTTTGGTTGCCGACGAATGGCTAGATGAACATCAGCCACAATGACGGCAGACTTCCGAAAAGGGTCAGAAGCGGACATCAGAGGCCGCGTGATTGATGTCCGCTATGTGCCAGACACGGACGCCCCGCGCGCTGGCGATTCAACGATTTGTGGATTCGGCAGGTACCGCTCATCTTCGACGAGAGTGACGGCACGGACATATCGGCGTATAGTTTAAAAATATGACAGTTAAAATGGGCGACAAAATGCCCGTTCAATGGCTATTCAAAAGTGAAACCTACGACAACTGCAATTGCGCCATCAACTGTGGTTGCCAGTTCAATTTGCCGAGCACCCACGGCTATTGTCAGTCGGCTTTTATTGGCAACATCGTAGAAGGTTATTTCAACGATACACCGATTGCGGGTCTGAATTGGGCGGCACTTTACAAGTGGCCCGGTGAGATTGCGGAAGGGGAAGGCAAGCGCCAGATCGTTGTCGATGAAAGCGCAAACGATGCCCAACGCAGAGCACTTGAGACAATCGTTTCAGGCGACGCCTGCGAACCGCTAAGCAATTTTTTCTCGGTTTTCGCATCCACATGTTCGGAGTTTTGCAAGACCCTGTTTCTTCCGATCCATCTGGAAGCGGACTTGGATGCTCGATCCGCAACTGTGGAAATTCCAGGGGTCCTGAAGAGCAGTGGTCGCCCCAAGATCAATGAGTTTAATGGCCAACCTTTCCATATTGCGCTCGCTCGTCCCAGCGGCAGTTTCGAGTTTACCTACGCCGAGCTAGGGCTAGGCTCGACCAAGGTGTCAGGCGATATGGATATGGAGTTCGAGGACAGCTGGGCGCACTTCTGTATTCATCACTTCAATCAGGATGGTTTGGTCCGCGAAAGATCAAGGCTAACAGCTTGGCTCGGAAGTTAAGATCGCGCCGTCTGTATGGCAGCTTGGGGTCAAAAGCGGACATCACGGGCCGCGTGATTAATATCCGCTATGTGCCAAAAACTGCCTTATGCGTCTTGCTACAAAATCGATCAGTTCGTGTTTTTCAACTCGGTAAATTGCATCTGGCAAACGCTTTCGCCAATGTTCTGGAACGAATGGGATATGACCGGCTCGTCGCGCGCTCTGCCTGTCTTGGCTTTCCTCTTCAACTCCACCTGCCCGCCATCGGCAAAAAATACCCGTGCGTGACAATCGGTAATGTAAAAAACTGACGTTGGAGGATGACTATGCCATGCGTCCCGTTGACCTGGCTGCCAGGTCGCGAGAAGCACCCGCATCAAATCAGTTTCAAACAGAACCTTGTAAATTTCGGGAGAGGCGATGTGAGCGGGGGGTGCTTCCTGTCCCCGTGATATCTGAGGGGCGGCAATCAGTGCAGCCGCGAGCGCAATTCCCGCGTTTGCGCGTTTCAGCAAACTGGTTGTCACAATCATCGTTCCTCTCCGCCTGATATGTCGGCATATTAAACGCCCCAAGCCAGGGCCGATTTGCACTTTGTTCTGCTGGACTATTTTCCACGAAATGGCATCTTTAGCAAAAATAACGGATGTCTGATTTGAGCAAGCAAGCTATCGAACGACGGCTGGCGGCTATTTTTTTGGCCGATATGGTCGGCTACTCCCGTCTGATGGATATTGACGAGGAAGGTGCCCTTGGCGTTTTGAATCTGCTTTTGGACCAGGTCATAAAACCGTTGATCGCAGAGCATCGTGGACGCATGGTGAAGCAAACGGGCGACGGTATCCTGGCCGAATTTGCCAGTGTTTTGGAGGCCGTGCGATGCGCTATCGACATTCAACGGAATTTGTCCGAAAACGATGAAGCCCATCTCGGCGAGCATCGCATCCAGTTCCGGATAGGTATCAATACCGGCGACATCATAATACAGGACAATGACGTTTACGGAACCGGCGTCAACGTCGCTTCGCGTCTGGAATCCATCGCCGAACCGGGCGGTATCTGCCTGTCGCGCCCGGTCTTCGACCAGGTGAAAAACCTGGTTCAAGCTGGATTCGTGTATCTGGGCGAATACCAAGTCAAGAACATTGCCGACCCGATACATGCTTTCAAGATCGACCTCGGCGCAGTAGCCGGATCGGTTGCCGGATATGACAGCCACGCAATGCCCGTTTCGGACAAAATCGTTGCCGGACGGGCAAAAAGAGCGGTTCCGCGAGCGCTTGTGATTGCCGTTGGCGGATTTATCGCATTGGCAGTAGTGCTGGGCCTGATTCTGATATTGGCAGAAACGCCTCAAGCGCCGCAGGTGCCACAAGTCGTACAGGCCCCGACACGGGCTACTGAATCGCAGTCGATAGAAGCAGCTCAGCTTGTTGAGCCGCCTCCGGATAAGGATCTAGTTCCAGGTGCCATATTTCGGGACTGCAATTTCTGTCCCCAGATGGTTGTGGTTCCGGCTGACACGTTCACGATGGGATTGAGCGAAAATGGCGCGAAAGACTCACCTCCCACGGCTGTTACAATCGCCAAGCGTTTTGCTATCGGCAAATACGAAATAACCTTTGACGAATGGGATGCGTGCGCCAAGGGTGGCGGTTGCGGCACATACATCCCGGATGACAATGGCTGGGGGCGCGGCAAGCAACCGGCGATAAATATTTCCTGGAATGACGCAAGGGCATACGCAATTTGGCTAAGCGGGCGAACTGGTAAATCCTATCGTTTGCCCAGCGAGGCCGAATGGGAGTACGCGGCGCAAGCAGGTTCGACATTGCGGTTTCCGTGGGGTAATGACATCAATCCCGACAACGCGAACTATGGAACCCTCAGGGAAAGAACACTGCCCGTGGGGAGTTTTGATGCCAATGCATTCGGCCTGTATGACGTGATCGGCAATGTGTCGGAGTGGGTCAGCGATTGTTATGAAGCCGATGCGTACCGCACCCATGGCCGTTATCCAGAACCGGTAGGCAGATCGGCTGACAATTGTCATCGCGTATTGCGCGGGGGATCCTGGACGTCGATGGCCCAGCCATATCTGATACGAACATCACGCCGCCGGGCGGCTAGCGCGGATGGACGGTACAAGTTCAACGGATTTCGTATTTTGCGGGAAATAGAGCAAAACCGATGATTTACAGGCGAGATGCTGTAGGTCGATAATCTCGTCTTACAAAATTGCCCATGTCCGAAAAGGGTCAGAAGCAGACGGATTGACCTTGGCACAAAGACGTCCGTTCTACCTCCGATAACGGACTAATCGCTCAGCCCCGCATAGAGTCTGCTAAGTGCCACTTCCGGACATTCATCGGTGCTTTCTGATCATGACCTTTTCGGCGGCTGCGGGAATTCAGACACTGCCCTTTGGTCAATATCATCGAGATGGCCGTGCACGAAATCGTTTCCAACGATTTCGGCCATGCGACCGGCCTCAGAGAAAAGGACGCTCGCTGTTGGCTGGGAATGGCTGAGGCAATAGAGACCCGCATTTCGGTTGGCGAGACCGCCCGCGAATGGTAACGAACGGCGCTCGGAACCGTCCGCGATCAGGACGATTCCACCATGTTGAATATAATCTCTTCGAACAATGGACAGATATCGAAAACCTGAGCTGTCCAATAGGAGTTCTTGATGAAAAAAACCATTCTGGCCGCGGCCATTGCCGCATCGATGTCTTTGGCGGGCTGTACGACCAGAGATCAGGATACTGTTGCAGGTGCGGTTGTCGGCGGCGGACTGGCGGCAGTGACTGCTGCTGC
>DATHRP010000028.1:0-3882 GCA_035465195.1 Afifellaceae bacterium
TCCGCGTTGAGTTCGGGGATCGGAATACGAAGCAGGTTGCCTTCGATCACCGGGTTCAGTCCGAGGCTCGATTCACGGATCGCCTTGTCGACGGCATTGACCAGCGACTGGTCCCAGACCTGAACCGAGACCATCCGCGGCTCCGGCACGCTGACCGTGCCGACCTGGTTGATCGGCATCTGCGATCCGTAGGCGTCGACCATGATCGGGTCGAGCAGGTTCGCCGAGGCCCGACCCGTCCGCAACCCCGAAAGCTCCGTTCTGAGAACCGACACCGCGCCCTCCATGCGCCGTTCCAGATCTTTGAGATCGATATCGAAATTGCTCATCTGACTAGTCCTTCCTGTACGGTCCGCCCATCAGCAGGACCGTCGGCCTACTCCGCCGCGGCCGCACCCGCAACGATGGTGCCAACGGGCTCGCCGGCGACGATCCGCGACAGCGAGCCTGTCTGATGGACATCGAATACAATTATCGGCAACCCGTTGTCGCGGGCAAGTGCGAAGGCCGCCGTATCCATTACGGCCAGCCCCTTGCGGATGGCCTCATCGTAGGAGACATGATCGTAGCGGGTCGCATCCGCGTGACGTTTCGGGTCCGCCGAATAGACGCCATCGACCTGCGTTCCCTTGAGCAGGGCCTGGCATTCCAGTTCGAGCGCCCGGAGCGCCGCTCCGCTGTCGGTGGTGAAATAGGGGTTGCCGGTGCCGCCGGCCAGCACCACGACACGGCCGGTTTCCATGTGCCAGGCGGCGCGGCGGTGCGTATAGGTCTCGCAGACCGACGGCATCTCGATCGCCGACATGGCGCGGGAATCCGCGCCGGCCCTCACCAGCGCCGCCTCGAGCGACAGGGCGTTCATCACCGTCGCCAGCATGCCCATATGGTCGCCGGTCACCCGGTCGCCGCCCTTGGCGGAAAGCGCAACGCCGCGGAAGATGTTGCCGCCACCGATCACCACCGCGATCTCGATGCCGATCTTGTGGACCTCGGCGATCTCTCCGGCGAAGCGCTTGACCGCCTTGTCGTCGATACCGAAGGGCTGGTCGCCCATCAGAGCTTCGCCCGACAGTTTCAGGAGGATGCGCTTCGGCTTGGGTCTCATCGAATTGGGGAACATGGATTGACCGCTTCCGTGCTGGCCGGTTCGACTGTTGCAGATAGCGCATAAAACAAGGGCGCCGGCATGTCACGCCGACGCCCCATCTTTATTCGCACGACAGGTCAGCTCTGGCTGACGGCTGCGGCCACTTCGGCGGCAAAATCGGGGGCTTCCTCGCGTTCCACGCCCTCGCCGAGTTTGAAACAGACATAGTCGGCGAGCGCCACCGGCGCGCCGACATCGCCTTCCGCGTCGGACAGTACCTTCTCGATCGACCGTTCGCCGTCGATCACGAAAACCTGCTTCAGGAGCACCGACTCCTCGTAGAACTTGCGCATGCGTCCGTCGACCATCTTCTCGATGATGTTCTCCGGCTTGCCGCTCTCGCGCGCCTGCTCGGCGAATACGGCGCGCTCGCGTTCCACCGTTGCCTGGTCCAGCGAATCGACGTCGAGCGCCAGCGGGTTGGCCGCGGCGACATGCATGGCGATCTGGCGGCCGAGCGCGGTCAGCTTCTCCGCGTCGCCTGTCGACTTCAGCCCGACCAGCACGCCGATCTTGCCGAGATTGGGCGCGACGGCGGAATGGACGTAGCTGGCAACCACGCCCTGGTCGACGCCGACCTTGGCGGAGCGGCGGAGCGTCATGTTCTCGCCGATCGTCGCGATGGCGTCGGAGACGGCCTGTTCCACCGGCTTGCCGCCGCAGTCGGCGGCCTTGACCGCCTCCAGGCTGCCGTCGGTCGAAAGCGCGGCTTCCGCGATCGCGCTGACCAGCGCCTGGAACTGCTCGTTGCGGGCCACGAAATCGGTCTCGGAATTGACTTCCACAACGACCGCCTCGTTACCCGATCCGGCGACGCAGACCAGCCCTTCGGAGGCAACGCGGTCCGATTTCTTGACCGCCTTGGCGACACCCTTGGCGCGGAGCCAGTCGATCGCCGCTTCCAGGTCGCCGTCGTTCTCCTGCAGCGCCGTCTTGCAGTCCATCATGCCTGCGCCCGTCTTTTCGCGCAGGTCCTTCACCATTTGCGCTGTGATGGCCATGGCCTATCCTCTCAATCGTTCGTATCTGTCGTTTGCGCGGAACCGGTCAGGCTTCCTCGGCGAACTTCTTCGCCTGGGCGATCCAGTCGTCGCGCTCGATCCGGCCCTTGAAGCTGAGGGCATCGTCGACCCTGGCGATGTCGTCCGCGCTGAAGGCGGCGATCTGCGCGAAGGTGGTGATGCCGAGCGCATGCAGCTTGCCTTCGAGCACCGGCCCGACACCGGAGATCTTCTTCAGATCGTCCGGCTCGCCTTCGGGCGCCTGGAACAGCGGCGCGCCCGCCTCTGCCGGAGCCTCCGGTGCGTCCGCTTCCGCCGGCGGTTCCGCAGTCTCTACCGGGGCTTCCGCTTCCGCCGGCGCCTCAGCAGTCTCTACCGGGGCTTCCGCCGCAGCGGGTTCTTCGGCAGCCGGCTCCTCGGCCGGCACGGCTTCACCGGCGGCGCCGTTCTGAAGCGCCACCTCGACAGGCACCTCCTCGGATGCGCCGATATCGACGCCGAGTTCGCCCTGCGACCTCGAAATGCCGTCGAGCGCTGCGCGCGCAACGAGATCGCAGTAGAGCGCGATCGCGCGGCCGGCATCGTCATTGCCGGGGATCGGGAACGTCACGCCTTCCGGATCGCAGTTGGTGTCGAGGATCGCCGCGACCGGGATCTCCAGCCGCTGTGCCTCGTTGATGGCGATCGCCTCCTTGTTCGTGTCGACGACGAACAGCATGTTCGGCACGCCGCCCATGTCCTTGATGCCGCCGAGCGCGCGCTCCAGCTTGTCGCGCTCGCGGGTCAGCGACAGCAGTTCCTTCTTGGTCAGGCCCTGGACGCCGGCATCGAGCATTTCCTCCAGCGTCTTCAGGCGATTGATGGAATTGGAGATCGTCTTCCAGTTGGTCAGCATGCCGCCGAGCCAGCGTGCATTGACGTAGTACTGCGCCGAACGGCGCGCCGCGTCGGCCACGATCTCGGACGCCTGCCGCTTGGTGCCGACGAAAAGGATACGCCCGCCGCCGGCAACGGTGTCGCTGATCGCCTTCAGCGCCTGATGCAGCATCGGCACGGTCTGGGCGAGGTCGATGATATGGATGTTGTTGCGGTCGCCGAAAATGTACTGCGACATCTTCGGGTTCCAGCGGTGGGTCTGATGACCGAAATGCACGCCAGCCTCGAGCAGCTGACGCATCGAAAAATCGGGTAGCGTCATGTCATTCTCCGGTTTGTCCTCCGCGGGCTCAGGCCGTATGGCCACCGGAAAAGCCGCAATGCAGCTTTCATGCCCGCGTGTGAGATGGCGGCCTTATAGGCGAGGCCATTTTATTGTGCAATGCCGAAATCATTTGCCCGGCAGGGCTTCCCGCTGATCGTCCTAGCCGACTGTTTCGACGTGAACGATGCCGGGCACGGCCTTGATCGCGCCGGCGATCTCGGGCGTCACCCGATACTGGCCGGGAAGTTGCACCTCGACCTCGCGACGGGCATCCTTGAGCATGAGGACGAGGGCGACCGTACCCTCGCCGCCCGCCTCCAGCCGCCCCGCCAGGCGCTCCAGCGGTTCCGGCGCGTCGAGGAAGACGCGAATGGAATGCGCTGCTCGAGCCGCTGCCTCCTCCAGTGGTTCAAGCGCGCCGATGCGCAGGCGGATATCGTCTGTTTCCGGATCGTATTCGGCCGAAACAGCAAGGAAAACAGAGCGGCCCGGCTCAAGCTCGTCGCGCCAGTCGGCAAGCTTTTCGGCATCGA
>DATHRP010000029.1:0-2301 GCA_035465195.1 Afifellaceae bacterium
GACGAGAGGGCGGTAGCGTCGAAGCTCTCGTGCGCCATCTTGATGTCGCTGACGGAGTACTGGGCCTCGGGGTCGGCCTCGAGAATCGTCCGCAGCAGTTCAGGGATTCGCTTGCGGCGGGTCACGGTGATGACCAGGTCGACGGACGAACCCCGCCCCATGTCGGCGTCCACGTCGATGGCCCGGAAGCCGCGCTCGCGCAGGAGGCGCGCGAGGCCGCCGTCGGGGCGGAAAGAGATTGCGCTCACCATCTCGCGGCCGATGGCGAGCTTGGATTCCAGCCAGATGCCGATGTAGTTGCCGACGCCGAAGCCGCCCGCGTAGGCGACGATCAGGTACCAGGCATCGAGGTTCTGCAACACCTGGCCCGCGGCGATCACCCAGATGACGATCTCGAAGAACCCGATGACGGCGGCCAGTAGCCGGTGCCCCCGGAAGACGACGATGGTGCGCACCGTGCCGAGCGATACATCCATGATGCGGGCGAAGAAGATGGCCAGCGTCAGCACGACCGGGTGCAATTCGGCAATCATGTTCATCGCGGAGCTCCAGCCGGGCTAGGCGATGCTGGCGGCGCGGGGCGGGGAGACGTCGCCCGGGAGCCGCAAGGTGCCGACCAGCTCTCGCACCGAACTCAAGTCGTGGCGCACGAGATACTCGCGGATGCCGTCATTGATCTTGCGGCACACCAGCGGGTCATAGAACAGCGCCGTGCCGATCCCCACGGCCGCAGCGCCGGCGATGATGAACTCGAGCGCATCGCGTGCACTGACAATGCCTCCCTGGCCGATGATCGGCACGCCATGGCGCTTCGCGACCTGGTGAACCTGGTGGACCTTCAGCAAGGCGATCGGCTTGATCGCGGACCCGGACAGGCCGCCCTGCACATTGCCGATGACCGGTTCGCGGCGTTCCGCATCCACTGCCATGCCCATCACGGTGTTGATGACCGCGAAGCCGTCGGTGCCGGCCTCGATACAACGGCGCGCATTCTCCTGGATGTCGGTCTGGTTGGGCGAGAGTTTCGTTATCAGCGGCTTCGAGGTCACGCGGCGGCAGGCCTCGACGACCTTGGCGGACATGTCCGGATAGTTGCCGAAGGCCACGCCGCCTTCCTTGACATTCGGACAGGAGATATTGATCTCGATGCCGTCGATCGGCGAGTCATCGAACAGGCGCGTCACCTCGACATACTCCTCGATGGTCGAGCCGCTGACGTTCGCCAGGAAACGGGTCTCCGAGAAATCGAGGGTCGGGAGGATGTCGCGCACTACCGACGTGGCGCCCGGGTTCTGCAGCCCGATGGCGTTCAACATGCCGGACGGCGTCTCGTACACCCGGTGGGGTGGATTGCCGAGTCGCGGCACGCCGGTCGTGCCCTTCAGCACGATTGCGCCCGCGTCCCGATTGGAGAAGCCGGCGACGCGCGTATATTCTTCGCCGAACCCCACGCAGCCGGACAGCAGCACGATGGGCGAGGCGAAGTGCATGCCGCAGAAGTCGAGCGCGAGGGAATCGGTCTCGGTGGTCGTCATGCCTGCTCCCGTCAGCTGAAATGTTCCACGTGATTCTCTGGCAGCCCGAGATCCCGCCAAACACGGGCAATATCATACGCCTGTGTGCGAATACCGGCGCCACGCTGTCGCTGGTCGGACCGCTCGGTTTTACGCTGGACGAGCCGCGTCTGCGGCGCGCCGGGCTCGATTATCACGAGTTTGCAACCGTCCGCGAGTTTCCCGACCTCGACGCCTGCCTCGCAGCGTTCGGTCGGCCGCGACTCTGGGCCTTCTCGTCACGCGGGCCGCGCAGCTTTTCCACCGTGGCCTTTGCACCGGCGGATGCGTTGCTGTTCGGACCGGAAACCCGCGGCCTGCCGGCGGAGGTGACCACGCGTCTCCCCCCGGACCGATGCCTGTCGATCCCGATGCGGCCCGGGAACAGGAGCCTGAATCTCTCGAACGCGGTGGCCGTGGCGGTCTATGAAGCCTGGCGGCAACAGGGGTACACCGGCAGCGAACGCGGCGTCAGCCCCCCGGGGCAAACTCCGACTTGAGCTCGCGCTTCATCAGCGCGACCACCGCTTCCTGCGGTTCCGCGCCCTGGTAGAGGATCCTGTAGATCTGCTGGCAGATCGGCATCTCGACTTCGGCCTTGCGGGCGACGCGCTGCACCGCTTCGGCGGCGAGCACGCCCTCGACCACCTGCCCGATTTCCTGTTCGGCCTGCTTAAGGGTCTTGCCGGCTGCAAGCGCGAGGCCCATGCGCCGGTTGCGCGACTGGTCGTCGGTGCAGGTCAGCACA
>DATHRP010000030.1:0-2189 GCA_035465195.1 Afifellaceae bacterium
CGATGTCCTGAAGGCGGACGATGTTTGGGGCGGAGATATCCTGCGTCGCCGAGGCGGCGGTGATCTCGTAGGTCCGTTCGTCCTGCGAATAGCCGGACAGGCGCGGGTTCTCCATCTTCAAAACGCCGTCCTCCACCGAGATCCGGCCGAGCGAGACCGGTCCGTAGGACAATAGCCAGTCGACATTCGCCACCACCGTTGCGACGACGAGGATGCCGGCCAGTGCCGGCAGCGCATGGCGCAGCCGGCGCACCAGGCGGCTATGGCGCCGGGCCTGCGCCAGCACGCGCGCCTGCTCACTGCCGTCGTAGCCGCTCCAGCCCGCCAGCCGGGCGCCGATGCCGTCGGTGGTTGCCGTCATCGGACGCACACCTCCAATCGCCGCTGCTTCCCGTTCCTGCGGCCGCGCAAACGATCTCGTTTCCCGTCGAGGAATCCAGCATAGCACGGCAAGAGCGAATCAATCTTGCCCCAAACTGAGATGATTTTGCGGCGCGAAAGCGGCTTCAATGGGCCAGAATATCGTCGTCCAGGAAACCCGCGAGGTCGAGCCGGGCGCGGGTTGACAGGAATGCGAAGCAGGCCTCTGCTAACTGCGTGCGCCCTTCCCGCTCCAGCATCTCGCGAAGCCTGTCGCGCAACGCATGCAGGTGGAGCACGTCGGCGGCGGCATATTCGAGCTGCGCCTGGCTCAGTTCGGACGCGCCCCAATCGGAGCTCTGCTGCAGCTTCGACAGCTCAATCCCGAGCAATTCGCGGGTGAGGTCCTTCAGGCTGTGCCGGTCGGTATAGGTGCGGGCGAGCTTCGAAGCGACCTTGGTGCAAAAGACAGGCTCCGCCATGACGCCGAGCGCGTGTTCCAACACAGCCAGGTCGAAGCGCGCGAAGTGGAAGATTTTCTGCACGTCGGGATCGGTCAAGAGCCGCCGCAAATTGGGCGCCTCAATGCCCTCCTGGGGCATCTGCACGAGGTGGGCGCTGCCGTCGCCGGCGGAAAGCTGAACCAGGCACAGCCGGTCGCGGTGCGGCCTCAGCCCCAGGGTCTCGGTATCGACGGCGACGGCGGCGCCAAAATCCACGCCGTCCGGCAGATCCCCCTGGTGCAGCGTGATGGTCATGATCCTGCGCCTTGCGCGCCAAGAACTGGTGCCCAGGAGAAGACTCGAACTTCCACGGCCTTGCGGCCACTGGCACCTGAAGCCAGCGCGTCTACCAATTCCGCCACCTGGGCAATGGAGGGTTCCTTAAGGCAGGTCCGCCGCTATTGTCAATTGGGACGACAGGCGGCAAATACAAGCCCTTGAAGGGGTTGCGTGGGATCGTCGCGGCGGCCTGCCCGCTCTGTACAGCTTGCCCCCTTCGGTATATCTGAAATGCCACCGGCAAGACGCGGCCGGCGCCGGCCGGGCGCCGTTGCGGGCGGGCCGAAGGGGAGCTTCAGATCGGCGGGGCATCATGACGAGGGGTCCAAACAGCGAACGTCTGATCACGGTATTCGGCGGCTCCGGCTTTGTCGGCCGCCATGTGGTGCGGGCACTCGCCCAACGCGGCTACAGGGTGCGGGCGGCGGTCCGCCGGCCCGATCTCGCCGGCCATCTGCAGCCGCTGGGAAATGTCGGCCAGATCGCCGCCGTGCAGGCGAACGTGCGCAACCGCGGCTCCGTCGAGCGGGCGATTGGTGGCGCCTGGGGGGTTATCAACCTGGTCGGCATTCTCGCCGAGAGCGGCCGCCAGCGCTTTGCCGCGGTGCATGACGAAGGCGCCCGCACCGTCGCCGAGGCCGCGGCGCAAGCCGAGGTCGAGCATTTCTCGCATATGTCGGCCATCGGGGCCGACCCGGAATCCCCTTCCGTCTATGCCCGCACCAAGGTCGCTGGCGAGGAGGCCGTCAAGGCGGCCGTTCCGAAAGCCGTGATCATCCGGCCGTCGATCATTTTCGGACCCGAAGACGCCTTCTTCAATCGGTTCGCCAATATGGCTCGCTTCTCGCCGGTCATTCCTCTGGTCGGGGCGAAAACGCGGTTTCAGCCGGTTTTCGTCGGCGACGTCGCCGAAGCCCACCTCACGGCCATCGAGGGGCGGGCGAAGTCGGGCCAAGCCTATGAGTTGGGCGGGCCGGAGGTGGCGACGTTCCGCGAGCTGATGGAGAAGATGCTGGCGATCATCGAGCGCCGGCGCGTAATCCTGCC
>DATHRP010000031.1:0-1619 GCA_035465195.1 Afifellaceae bacterium
AACTCCGCCAGGCCGGTCGGCTCGACGAGGATGCCGTTGCGACGGTCGAGAACGCTTTTGCCGCGCTGGCGACCGGCCAGGTCATCATGCCGCCGATCCTGTCGATGGAGATCCCGCAGGCGCATGGCGAGGTCGACGTGAAAACGGCTTGGATCCCGGGCTTCGACGGATTTGCGATCAAGGTCAGCCCCGGATTCTTCGACAATCCGAAGATCGGCCTGCCGAGCCTGAACGGCCTGATGATCGTGTTCTCCGCCGCCACCGGCCTCGTCCAGGCACTGTTCCTCGACAACGGATACCTGACCGACATACGCACCGCGGCCGCCGGCGCCGTGGCTGCAAAACACATGGCGCCGGAGACCGTCGATACCGCCGGCGTCATGGGTACCGGTGTCCAGGCCCGGCTGCAGATCGAGGCCGCGCACCTGGTGCGGCCGTTTTCGCGGGTACTCGTCTGGGGTCGCGATACGGCGAAGGCCGAGACCTGCGCGGCCGATATCGCCGCCGCGCTCGGCATCGAGGCGCGCGCGGAAGCGGATCCGTCCCGTATGGTCGCCGACAGTCAGCTGGTGGTGACCGCGACCCCGGCCCGCGAGCCGATCCTTAAGGCCGACTGGCTGCATCCAGGCCTGCATATCACGGCCATGGGTTCCGACCAGGCCGGCAAGAACGAGATCGAGCCGGCAGCGCTTGCGGCGGCCGACTGTTACATCTGCGACCGGGTCAGCCAGGTGGAGGCGCTCGGCGAACTTCGTAGCGCGCTGGCGGGAGGCTTCTGGCCGGACGGCGCTCCGGCCGAACTCGGTGCCGTCGTAAGCGGTGCATTTTCCGCACGGCGGTCGGAGGACGACATCACGATCTGCGACCTGACCGGCACCGGCGCCCAGGATACCGCGATCGCAACGCACGCCCATGCCGCCTGCCAGGCGGCCGGGCTCGGCACAGTCATCGACACCTGATGGACGCCGGCCGGCCATGTACGCCAATCCCTTCACCGACGAAGAGCTCGAAGCCCGCCTCGCCCGCGTCCGCGGCGAGATGGACCGGCGTGGGCTCGATCTGACGCTGCTGTCGACGCCGGAGAACATCTTCTACCTGACCGGCCTCGATCACTGGGGCTATTTCGCGCCGCACCTGCTTATCGTGCCGGCCGATGGGCAGATGGTGCTGATCACCCGGGCCATGGAACGCGTTACCATCGAACATCAGGTCCGCAATGCCCTGTTCGAGGGGCACAGCGACAGCGAGACGGCGGCCGACATGGCCGTGCGCCATCTGCGTGCCGCGCCGACGGCCCGCGCACGCCAGCAGGCAGCGTTGAACGAAACGAAAGACGTGATCGAAACGTTGCCGGCAAGCCGACCGCGCATCGGGGTGGAAAGCTGGTCGGCCGGTCACTCATTCGGGTTCGGCACCGCGCTTCGCGACAAGATCGACGCCGCCGAGTGGGTCGACATCACCGGAATGGTCGACGGCCTGCGGCTGGTGAAATCGCCGCAGGAGCAGGCGATCATACGGGCGGCGGCAAAGGCATCCGATGCCGACCAGATAGCCGCAATGGTGCCGGCGGTAATGCGGCATGCCGGCCTCGACGACGACGGTCTGCCAGGCATCGTAGA
>DATHRP010000032.1:0-22506 GCA_035465195.1 Afifellaceae bacterium
TCGGACCCGGGCTGGTACGAGCACCCGGAGGGCACGGTCGCGTACGAATGGGCGGAGGCGACTCCCGAACCGACGAGATCAGGCAATACGAAAGAGATGACTCCGGCCAACCCGCACGCGGGTCGCAAGCAGGGGTGACGCACGTTCAACGCAATGCAACCAGAAAAGGAAGAGTATGAGACATTTGATTATTGCCATCGCTTCGATGGCATTTCTTACAGGAGCAGCCAACGCAGCTGGCAGTCACGCCGGCGGTCACGCTCACGGCGAGGCCGACATGACGGCCATCGGCAAGCCGGGCGACGCGGCAAAAGCGAAGCGGTCCGTGACCATAACCATGATGGAAAACGATGACGGCGAGATGCTTTTCAAGCCCGCGTCGTTGAAGGTCAAAGCAGGCGAGACCATCCGCCTGAAGTTCGTCAACAAGGGTGAACTGGACCATGAGTTTGTTATGGACCACCATGGTGCGATCATGGAACACAAGGAATTGATGGAGAAGTTCCCGGAGATGGAGCATGACGACCCCAATTCCATCGGCCTCGCCCCCGGCGCCAGCGGAGAGATTATCTGGACCTTTGCTACCGCTGGCGACTTCCACTTCGCCTGTCTCATCCCGGGCCATTACGACTCCGGCATGAAGGGCGAGATCACCGTCAATCATTGAATGGAAGGGCACGAGCCATGAAACTTATCGAACTTACGATTGTTGCCGTCGGTATCGCCATCGCGCTCGCCGGCGCGGCGGTTGCGGCTGAATACACCAAAGGCGAGGTCACCAAGATCGACCTAAAGCAGAAGAAGCTGACCATAGCGCATGAAGAACTGAAGAGCCTCGACATGCCTGCCATGAAGATGGTGTTTGTCGTTTTCGACGACGCCATGCTCGATAAGGTCAAGGAGGGCCAGCAGATCGAATTCATCGCTGAGAGGGTCAACGGGCGTCTGACGGTGACAGGGATCAAGGAATGACGATGCAAATGCCCCGCCCCAGCTATCTCAGGTCGATCGATTGGGAATTCTCGTCGATTGGTTGGTAGCGCGTGATCCACTCAAAGCGGGCGGTCCAAATATCCGCCCGTTAGCGCTCGCTGGCAATCGGGCACTTTTTTCAAACGGTCCGCTTCGGGTCAAAAGCGGACATCAACGGATGGCGGCTCAATGCCCGCTTTGCCCGGAATACAGACGCCGCCGGCGAGGACATGTGCGGGAACTTCATCACCCTCCCGCGAGCTCTTGAATCGCGATCCGCTGCGTCGCGACAACCGGGCGCAATGGCATCCAGCGTGCGCCCCGGTTCAACTGAGCCGCACCTGCTCCGGCAGCACGCTTTTCGGGCTGAAGCGCAGCACAAGGGGCAGCCCCAGCCCCATCACGAACAGGCGCATGTGGGGCGCGGCGTCGATCGCCTGCAGGCGCGCCGGGCTCGCCGAGTGGCCTGCGGGCGCAGCTTTCCCGACCGGCCAAGGCGGCACGTGTTGCCGTACGGCTATTCCGTCTGCGTCGCGTCGCCGGACGGTGTGTCCGATCCGCGGCGCATGCCGCGTCTGCCCTTCCGGTGGTCGCGGCGTTCAGCGAAATCCGACATCGGCTCGGTGTATTCTTCAAGCGTCACGGCAGCATCGCCGTCCACGTCGAACTGCTGGAATTCACGCACCATCTGGCGCCGGTAGGCTTCCATCCACAGCCCCTGGAATTCCTCCAGAGAAAGCTTGCCGTCACCGTTGGCATCGTACTTGCCGTGCCGGGCCACGCGGTTGGCGTCGATTTCCTCCTGCGTGACCTCGCCATCCTTGTTGGCGTCGTAGCGCCGGAAAAACGCACGGCCCATCTGGCCATGGTCTCCGCGGCCGCGATGCCACTCGCCGTGGTGCCCTCTCCCGTGGCGCCATTCGCCACGATCGTCGGCCAGAGCCATCCCACTGGCGGATACCAGTAAGCCGGCACTCGCACCCAGTGCCAGCAATGCAAGTCTGTTGACATTCGATTTCATGGTGTCACTCCGGATGATGGCAATTTGTTCGTACTCAACAAGATAACGGTGGGCCGCGAAGGTTCCAGTTAATTCCCGGTAATGTCGGCGCGAGGCGGTCTCTTGATCGATTGTGACGCCCAGGCAGCCGGCGCCACGCTCAACTGTGCCGCACCTGCTCCGGCAGTACGCCTTTCGGGCTGAAGCGCAGCACCAGGAGCAGCACCAGCCCCATCACGAACAGGCGCATGTGCGGCGCGGCGTCGATCAGGTGCAGGCGCACCGGGCTTGTCGGGTCGAGACCGCGCGTCAGGAGGTCCATGGCGGCGATGCCGACCGGCTCGGCCTCGATCCAGATGAACCAGATCAGGAATGCGCCGAACACGGCGCCCAGATTGTTGCCGCTGCCGCCGACGATCACCATTACCCAGATCAGGAAGGTGAAGCGCAGCGGTTGGTAGCTGCCCGGCGTGAACTGCCCGTCCAGTGTCGTCAGCATGGCGCCGGCGATGCCGCAAACCGCCGACCCCAGCACGAAGACCTGCAGGTGCCGCCAGGTGACGTCCTTGCCCATGGCGCCGGCGGCTTCCTCATTGTCGCGGATCGCCCGCATCATCCGGCCCCAGGGCGAGTTGAGCGCCCGCTCGCTGAGCCACAGGATCACCGCGAGCACCGCCACGAACAGGCCAGTGTAGCAGAGCTTCACGAACAGGCTGGAGGCGTCGACGACCAGGCCGTTCAGTTCGCCGGCGCGGAGAGCCGGATCGGCGATCGCGTCGAGCCGGCCGGCATGGAACCGCTCCACCAAGCCGATGAACCAGTCTTCCTGCTGCAGGTTGATCTCGTAGGGCACAGGCCGCGGCAGCCCGGTGACGTTCTTGACGCCGCGCACCAGCCAGTCCTCGTTCTTGATCACCGCGATGACGATCTCCGAAATGCCGAGCGTCGCGATCGCCAGGTAGTCTGAGCGCAGGCCGAGCGCCACCTTGCCGATCAGCCACGCAACCGCCGCCGCCATCAGCCCCCCGACGAGCCACGAGACGAGGATCGGCAGCCCGAGGCCGCCGAGAAACCCGGTCTTGGCCGGGTTCACGGCCTCGATCGCCGCGCTCGACACGCCGAACGTCCGCTCCAGGAGCAGCAGGCCGGCCACCAGCACGGCGATCATGGCGAACCGTTTCGCCCAGCCGGGCCGCATCTTCATGTTGACGGCCACTGCGGCCGCGGTCGTCGCCGCGAGGATGACCAGCGACAGCGCCATGCCGGCGCCGCCGACGGCCCAGGCCTCGCGCACCGGCGGATGCGAGACGATGACGGCGGCAACCCCGCCGATCGCCGTGAACGCCATGATGCCGACGTTGAAGAGACCCGCATAGCCCCACTGGATGTTGACGCCGAGCGCCATGATCGCCGAGATCAGGCAGAGATTGAGGATCGCCAGCGCGACCGACCACGACTGGATCAGCCCGACGGCGGCGATGAGCAGCGCCATGACGGCGAAGACGATAGGTGCACGCATCGCCGGGCTCACAGCACCCTGCCCCGGAATATGCCGGTCGGCCGCACCAAGAGCACGACGACCAGGATGACGAAGGAGACGGCGAACTTGTAGTCGGTCGAAAGCAGCTGCGCGAGCCCCTCCGGCGCCAGCCCCTCGGGCAGCAGGTAGTCGAAGAATTTCTTGTAGGCGTAGGTCGCGAACACCTCGGAAAAGGCGATGACGTACCCGCCAACGACCGCGCCAACCGGCTGGCCGATGCCGCCGACGATGGCCGAGGCGAAGATCGGCAGGAGCAGCTGGAAATAGGTGAACGGCTTGAAGCTCTTGTCGAGGCCGTAGAGCACACCGGCGATGGTCGCCAGCGCGGCCGCGATAACCCAGGTCACCATCACCACCCGGTCTGGGTCGACGCCGGAGAGCAGTGCCAGGTCCTCGTTGTCGGAATAGGCCCGCATCGCCTTGCCGGTTCGCGAATATTGCAGGAAGGCGAACAGTGCCACCATCACCGCGACGGCGACGACGATCGTAAGCGCCTTGGTGGACTGGACGGCAAGCCCTTCCGCCAGCCCGGTCATGTCGCGGAATTCGCGCGCCGTGATGATGAACCGCTCGCCGTCGGCGAACCGCTGGTCTTCCGTGCCGATCACGAAGCGCACTACGGCGTTCAGGATGAACATCACGCCGACGGAGGCGATCACCAGCGTCACCGGCGGGCTCTTCTTGTGGCGGTAGAAGGCGAACACCCAATTGTCGATCAGGACGGCGAGCGCCGCCGTCACGACGATGGCGACCGGCAGCGCCAGCAACGCCGTCGGCAGCGGGCCGAGCGAGACACCCTGCGCCTGCAGCCACCAGGTCAAGAGCACCGCGATCATCGTGCCGAACGCCATCATGTCGCCGTGGGCGAAGTTGGCGAACCGCAATATCCCGAACACCAGGGTGACGCCGAGCGCGCCGAGCGCTAGCTGCGAGCCGTAGGCGAGCGCCGGCAGCAGCACGAAATTGCTGAGCAGCACGAACGCGTTGGCGATATCGGTCAGGTAGGACATGGCGCCGGTCCCCTCACCCGCCGAGGAACGATCTGCGCACGTCCGGATCGGCGAGCAGCGCCTCGCCGGTGTCCGTGTGGCGGTTCTCGCCGGTCACCAGCACGTAACCCTTGTCGGCGATCGCCAGCGCCTGGCGCGCATTCTGTTCCACCATCAGCACCGCCACCCCGGTGTTGCGCACCTCGATGATCCGGTCGAACAGCTCGTCCATGACGATCGGCGAGACGCCGGCCGTCGGCTCGTCGAGCATCAGCACGCTGGGCCTCGTCATCATGGCGCGGCCGACGGCGACCTGCTGGCGCTGGCCGCCGGAGAGTTCCCCCGCCGCCTGCCGGCGCTTCTCGCGCAGGATCGGGAACAGCTCGTAGATCTCCTCCATCGTGCCGCTGATGTCGTCGGTCCTGAGGAACGCGCCCATCTCCAGGTTTTCCTGCACGCTCATGGACGAAAAGACATTGTTGGTCTGGGGCACGAAGGCGATGCCGATGCCCACTCTCGCCTGCGGAGAAAGATCCGTGATGTCGCGCCCGTCCAGCGTCACCCGGCCTTCGCGCAGCGCGAGCATGCCGAGCAGCGCCTTCATCGCCGTCGACTTGCCGGCGCCGTTCGGGCCCACCACCACGGCGATCTCGCCGCGCTCCACGCCGATGGTGCAGGAGTGCAGAATGTCGGCGCCGCCATATCCGCCGGTCATGTTTTCGCCGAGGAGGTAGCTCATGGGCCCGCCACCTCCGGCTTGTTCTTCAGGCCGCGCCCGAGATAGGCCTCGATCACCTCCTCGTTGGCCTTGATCTCATCGATCGTGCCTTCCGCCAGCACCGCCCCCTCGGCCATGACGATCACCGGGTCGCACATCCGGCCGATGAAATCCATGTCGTGCTCGATCATGCAGAACGTGTAGCCGTGCTCCTGGTTGAGCCGGACGATGGCGTCGCCGATCGTGTTGAGCAGCGTCCGGTTCACCCCGGCGCCCACCTCGTCGAGCAGCACCACCTTGGCGTCCACCATCATGGTGCGGCCGAGCTCGAGCAGCTTCTTCTGGCCGCCCGACAGGTTGCCGGCCAGTTCCTGGGTCACGTGTTCGAGGCCGAGAAAGCTGATCACGTCGCTCGCCCGCGCCCGGATCTCCGCCTCCTCGCTGCGCACGAGCGACGGCCGGAACCACGCGCCCATCAGGTATTCGCCGTGCTGGCTGCCCGGCACCATCATCAGGTTTTCCAGTACCGTCAGGGTGGAGAATTCGTGGGCGATCTGGAACGTGCGCAGCAAGCCCTTGGCGAACAGCCTGTGCGGCGGAAGGCCGGTAATGTCCTCGCCGTCGAGATAGATATGCCCGCTGCTCGGCCGCAAGTTGCCGGCGATGATGTTGAACAGGGTCGTCTTGCCGGCGCCATTGGGTCCGATCAGCCCCGTGATCGACCCCGTGGCGATCTCCAGCGACGCGTTGTCCACGGCATGCACGCCGCCGAACCGCTTGCTGACGCAATCGACCCTGATCATTACTGCTGTTTTCGCCTGTTCCCCGGGCTTTGGGCACTGGATAAGCACACTTCTGCGCGATCACCAAGCCCGCCGCGCCGCCGCCTGTCGCCACAATTCCAGAAAACTGTGGACTTGACCCGGTTTCGCGGGCAGTCATGAAGGGTTGCAGGGGGCCGGTGTCAGGGGAAAGGAAACCGAACCGCGATCATGGTTCAGACGGGGACATTCGCGAAAAGGACCGCTGCGGCGCTCGGTCCGGCACTGGCGGTATGCCTCTTGGCCACCGGCGCGCTTGCCGATATCCGCATCGCCGTGGTCGGACCGATGTCCGGGCAGTTTTCCGTACTCGGCGAGCAGATGCGCCTCGGCGCGGCCTACGCCGTGGCCGACATCAACGCCGCCGGCGGCATTCGCGGCGAGACCGTGGTGCTTGAGACCGGCGACGACCGCTGCGAACCGAAGGACGCGGCCGCCGTCGCCAACCGGATGGTCGGCCGCAACGTCGTCGCCGTGATCGGCCACCTCTGCTCGGCGCCCTCCATCGAGGCCTCCAACGTCTATTCGAGCGCCGCCGTCATCCAGATCTCGCCGGCCTCCGCCAGCCCCGCCTTCACCGACAACCGTCCCGATCCGACCGGCGGCACCTATCGCCTCTATGCCCGCGAGGACGACCAGCCGAAGATCGCCGGCCGTTTCCTCGCCGAGCGTTTCGGGGACGGCCGCGTCGCCTTCATTCACGACAACACGACCTACGGCAAGACGCTCTCCGACAATGCCATGGCGGCCTTCGAGGATGGCGGCGGCCGGGCCGTCTACAACCAGGGTTTCGAATCCGGACAGACCGATTATTCCGGCATCGTCGGCCAGCTGGAGATCCAGAACGTCGATGCCGTCTACATCGGCGGCTATCCGGCCGATGTCGGACGCGTCGTCCGGCAGATGCGCCGGATCGGTATGGACGCGGCGGTCATGGGCGGCGACGCGCTGCTGACCACGGATTATCGCGACGCCGCAGGCCGCGCGGCCGAAGGCACTTTCGTCACCTACCCGGCCAGTCCGCGCTCCGGTCCCGGCGCCGACGCCCTGATCCGCCGGTTGCGGGCGGACGGCAAGGAGCCGGAAGCCTTCACCATGTACGCCTATGCCGCCGTCCAGGTCTGGGCGGAAGCAACGCGACGGGCCGGCACCAGCGCCTACGGCGCGGTGGCGGACGCGATCAACGAAGGCCGCTTCGAAACCGTCGTCGGTGTGGTCTCGTTCGATGCCAGGGGCGACATGGACCTGCCCGGCTATTCCATCTTCCAGTGGCGCGACGGCTGGTACGAAAAGCTGCCGGACCCGGATTAGGACGATAATCATGCCCGCTTTGCCGCTCAGTGTCGGCCATGCCAGCGACGAGACGCTGAAATCCGGCGTTACGGTCATCCTGCCGGAGACCCGCGTGCTAATCTCCGGCCATGTCGCCGGCGGCGCGCCTGGCAGCCGCGAGACCGCGCTCCTCGAGCCGGAAAACTCGGTCGATCGCGCCGACGCCGTCGTCCTGTCCGGCGGTTCCGCCTTTGGCCTCGCTGCCGCCGACGGCGTCGCCTGCTGGCTCGCCGAACAAGGCCGGGGCCTCGCCTTCCGCGGCGCGTGCGTGCCGATCGTACCGGCCGCGATCCTGTTCGATCTCGCCAACGGCGGCGACAAGTCCTCGATACCGGGCGCCGGCGGCAGCGGATTGAACCCCTACGCGGCGCTCGGACGCGCCGCCTGCGAGGCGGCCGCCACAGAATGGGCCGAGGGCTCCGTCGGCGCCGGCGCGGGCTGCACCACCGCCGGCGTCAAGGGCGGCTTCGGCAGCGCGTCGGCGACACTTTCGAGTGGCGCCACGGTGGCCGCGTTCGTCGCCGCCAACGCCGTCGGATCCGCCACCTTCGGCAACAGGCATTACCTCCGCGCCGCCGCCTTCGAGCGCGACGGCGAACTGGGCGGCTACGGCCTGCCGGCGCGGCTTCCGGAAGGTGCGGACGCGGTTATCACCAAGGCGCAGGCCGAGCCCGGCGGCAACACCACCATCGCCGCCGTCGCGACCGACCTGCCCCTCACCAAGGCCCAACTCAAGAGGGTGGCGATCGCCGCTCACGGCGGCATAGACATGGCCGTCTATCCCGCCCACACGCCGCTCGACGGCGACACGGTCTTCGCCCTCTCCACCGCGGGCGACGGCACGCCGGCGTCGGCCGACGACCTGACGGAACTCTGCGCGCTCGCTTCCGCAAGCCTCGCCCGGGCGATCGGCCGCGCTATTGTCAAGGCGACCCCGGCTGAAGGGGACAGGCTCCCCGTCTGGGCAAGCCGCAGGCCGTAGGACAGACCGGCCAATGCGATTGAGCGGCCTGCCGGCAGCGGGTACACTGCCGTGCGGAGGAAACAATGACGATCGATCTCGATACGGGCGATATCCGTATCCTCAGGGTCATGCAGAAGGATGCGTCGCTGCCGATTTCGGAAATTGCCCGCCAGGCGGGGATGAGCCAGACGCCGGCTTGGCGACGCATCAAGCGGCTGAAGGAAGCCGGGATCATCCGCGATATTGTCGCCCTGGTCGACCGCGAGAGCGTCGGCCTCGAATTCGTGTCATACACCTTCGTCAAGCTGGCCCTGCCGAGCCGGCAGAACATGGACGCATTCGACCGGCTGGTGACTATCTGGCCGGAGGTTCAACTCTGCGAACGGGTCACGGGCGCGGTCGACTACCTGCTCAAGATCGTCACCGAGGACATCAAGTCCTACGACCGTTTCCTGCGCGACAAGCTGATGGACAACGAGCTTGTGAGCGACGTCCAGTCGCGTATCGTCGTCCATACGGTCAAGGATACGCCGGCCCTGCCGCTGTTCGAGCCGTGACCGGCCACGGCCGGCGGCGCATGGCTTCTGTTCATTGCGCCGCCTGCGGCCTTGCCTCGGAGCCTGCAACGGCCTAACCAGCCTTCATCGGTGCCCCATGCGGGCTTGAGCGATGGAAGAGCATATGACCAGACCCATTATCATCGCGCCCTCGGTGCTGGCGAGCGACTTCTCCCGCCTCGGCGAGGAGATCGCCGCCTCGGTGGCGGCCGGTGCCGACTGGGTCCACCTCGACGTCATGGACGGCCATTTCGTTCCCAACATCACCTTCGGCCCGCCGGTGATCGCCGCCGTGCGCGGCGCCACCGATGCGACCTTCGATTCTCACCTGATGATCGCCCCGGCCGATCCCTATCTCGAGGCCTTCGCGTCCGCCGGCTCCGACTGCATCACCGTCCACGCCGAGGCCGGTCCGCACCTCGACCGCTCGCTGCAGGCGATACGCGCGCTGGGCAAGCGCGTCGGCGTGGCGCTCAATCCGGCGACGCCGGTCTCGGCAATCGAGCATGTGATCGACCGTCTCGATCTGATCCTCATCATGACCGTCAACCCGGGCTTCGGCGGCCAGGCCTTCATCTCCGCCATGCTCGACAAGATCCGCCAGGCGAAGGCGCTGGTCGGCGGCCGCGACATCGACATCCAGGTCGACGGCGGCATCACCCCGGAGACGGCGGGCCCGGTGGCCGCCGCCGGCGCCAACGTGCTGGTCGCCGGCTCGGCCATCTTCAAGGGCGGCCCGGCTGCCTACGCGGACAATATCGGCGCGATCCGCGCCGCCGCCCAAACTGCAAGAGGTGAGATATGCTGAACCTCAGCACGGCCATTCCGGCCGCCCTTTTCGCTCTCGGCGCCGGTACAGCCTGCGCCGGCGACTTCGCCGATCGCGAGGTGATCGGCTTTTCCCCCGACGGCCGCTATTTCGCCTTCGAGGAGTATGGCGTGCAGGACGGCTCGGGCTTTCCCTATTCCAACATCTACGTCATCGACGTGGAGGGCGACAGTTGGCTGCCCGGCACGCCGGTGCGCGTCCTGATGGAAGACGAGCAGCTGGAACTCGACGAAGCCAGGGACCGGGCGCTCGAACAGGCATCGCCGAAGCTCGACGATCTGGCGATTGCGGTCGAGCCGGTCCATGTCGCCTCCAACCCGGTGACCCAGCTCAACGCCGACTTCAACTTCGTGCTGGTCAATCCGCGTATCGTCGTGCCGCCGATCGACAATCCCTATGCGTTCAAGCTGTCGACCTATGCGCTGCCCGCCGGCGCCGACTATTGCGCCGATTTCGGCGAGACGAAGGGCTTCCAGCTCGACCTGATCCACGGCAAGGACGACCGAATCGTCTCCCTGCAGCGCGACGAGCGCCTGCCGCAGAGCCGCGGCTGCCCGCTGGATTACCAGATTGCCGACGTCTACACCTACTATCCCGACGGCGGGCAGCCGGTATTCGCCGTGCTGGTGCGCATGATCCAGGTCGGTTTCGAAGGGCCGGACGGCCGTTACATCGCCATTGCCGGACCGCTGCCGGCCGAATGAACTGAAAGACTGCCGATGATACCCCGCTATTCGCGCCCCGAAATGGCATCGATCTGGTCGCCGGAGACGAAGTTCCGCATCTGGTTCGAGATCGAGGCCCACGCCATGACGGCGATGGCCGACATCGGCATAGTGCCGAAGGAGGCGGCGGAAACCGTCTGGGCAAAGGGCGGCAAGGCGGAATTCGACGTGGCGCGGATCGACGAGATCGAGCGCGAGGTCAAGCATGACGTCATCGCCTTCCTGACCCATCTGGCCGAGATCGTCGGGCCGGAAGCCCGCTTCGTCCACCAGGGCATGACTTCGTCCGACGTGCTCGACACCTGTCTCAGCGTCCAGCTGACCCGGGCCGCCGACCTTCTACTCGCCGATCTCGACGCGCTGCTCGACGCCATCAGGCGCCGCGCCTTCGAGCACAAGGACACGCCGACCATCGGCCGCTCGCACGGCATCCACGCCGAGCCGACCACATTCGGCCTCAAGCTCGCCCAGGCTTATGCAGAATTCGACCGCTGCCGCGAGCGCCTTGTCCACGCCCGCAGGGAAATCGCCACATGCGCCATATCCGGTGCCGTCGGCACCTTCGCCAACATCGACCCGCGCGTCGAAGCCCATGTCGCGAAGGAGATGGGACTGGAGGTGGAGCCCGTGTCCACCCAGGTCATCCCGCGCGACCGCCATGCCATGTTTTTCGCGACCCTCGGCGTCATCGCCTCGTCGGTGGAACGGCTGGCGACCGAAGTGCGCCACCTCCAGCGCACCGAGGTGCTGGAGGCGGAGGAATATTTCTCGCCCGGCCAGAAGGGCTCCTCGGCCATGCCGCACAAGCGCAATCCGGTGCTGACGGAGAACCTCACCGGCCTTGCCCGCATGGTGCGCGCCTACGCCATGCCGGCCATGGAGAATGTCGCGCTCTGGCACGAACGCGATATCTCGCACTCGTCGGTGGAGAGGATGATCGGCCCGGACGCCACGGTGACGCTCGATTTCGCGCTGGCGCGGCTCACAGGCGTCGTCGACAGGCTGGTCGTCTATCCCGAGCGCATGCAAGCCAATCTCGACAGGCTCGGCGGCCTCGTCCATTCCCAGCGCGTCCTGCTCGCCCTCACCCAGGCCGGCGTCTCGCGCGAGGATGCCTACCGCCTCGTCCAGCGCAACGCCATGCGCGTCTGGGAGGACGGCGCCGATTTCCTGGCGGAACTCCTCGCCGACAAGGATGTCCGCGCCGCTTTGTCGGAAGACGAGATCCGCGAAAAATTCGATCTCGGCTACCACACCAGGCACGTCGATACGATCTTCAGGCGGGTTTTCGGCGACGCCTGAACAGTGCGCCCGGCAGCTGCCCCTGCAGTTTCAAAACCATTGAATTCCGGGCAATTTCGCGGATTTGCAGCCGAATCCGGCTTTTCCTCATGAAATAGCCAGACCGTCTTCAGGTTTCGTGCAAGCGCGGAATCCGGCCGGCGGCTATGTCTCTGCCATCGCAACTGCCCCGACAAGCGGTGAAAAACCGCAGGAGACGAACCATGAGCATAGCCGAACTGAAAATGCCGGAAGGCCAGGAGGACACGCCGTTCGTGGAATTCTGGAACGAGATCCTGGCGCCGAAATTCATCCGTTTCAAACACGTCCTCGTCGACGGCCTGACCCATCACAGCGACGCCATCTTCCCCAACCTGCCGGTCCGTCCCGGCGACCGGGTGCTCGATGTCGGGTGCGGCTTCGGCGACACGGCGATCAAGCTTGCCGGCATGGTCGGCCCCGAAGGCCGCGTCGTCGGCGTCGACTGCTGCGACACCTTCCTCGATTTCGCCTGCGAGGACGCCAAGCGCCTTGGCGTCCGCAACGTCTCCTTCGTGCGCGGCGACGCCGAGGTGGCGCTGCCGACCCACGATTTCGACTTCGTCTTCGCCCGCTTCGGCACCATGTTCTTCGCCAACCCGGTCGCCGGCCTGCGCAATATGCGCAAGGCACTGCGCCCCGGCGGCCGCATGGTGCACATCGTCTGGCGCAACCGCGCCGACAATCCCTGGCTCTCGATGGCCAAGGACGTGGTTCTGCAGTTCCTGCCCGAACCCGGCGCCGACGCGCTCACCTGCGGCCCCGGCCCGTTCTCCATGTCGGGCGAAGAGACGGTACGCAAGATGATGGAGGCCGCCGGCTACACCGACATCGCATTCGAGCGTGTCGACGCGCCGGTGCTCATAGGGCGCGACGTGCAGGACGCCATCGACTTCCAACTCGCCATCGGGCCGGCCGGCGAGGTCTTCCGCGAGGCCGGCGCCGAGGCGGAGGAAAAGCGCGACGCCATCGAGGCCGCGCTGGCCGAGGCGATCAACCGTCAGAAGATCGAGGCCGACGGCATCGTCATGGATTCATCTTCCTGGGTGATCTCCGCGATCAATCCCGAGCAGTGATCCACCAGGAAGGAACAAGACCATGAACGTGCATCCCGCAACCCGCCTCGTCTTCGACAAGCCCGGCCGCGGCCGTGTCTACGACAATCTGCTGGAGACCATCGGCAACACACCGCTGGTCCGCATCGGCCGGCTCGCCGCCGAATTCGGCTGCCAGGGCGAGGTGCTCGCCAAGCTGGAATTCTTCAACCCGCTCGGCAGCGTCAAGGATCGCATTGCCGTCTCCATGCTGGAAGCGATGGAAGCCGAGGGCACGGTCGGCCCGGGCAGCGTGATTGTCGAGCCGACCTCCGGCAACACCGGCATTGGCCTCGCCTTCGCCTGTGCCGCCAAGGGCTACCGCTGCATCCTCACCATGCCCGACAGCTTCTCCGTGGAACGGCGCAAGCTGATGAAGATCCTCGGCGCCGAACTGGTGCTCACCCCGCGCGAGAAGGGCATCGGCGGCGCCATCGACAAGGCCGAGGAGATCGTCGCCGCCACCGACAACGCCGTCATGCCGTGGCAGTTCGGCCATCCGGCCAATCCGGACATCCACCGCCGTACCACGGCCGAGGAGATCTGGGCCGACACCGACGGCGTGGTCGACGCCGTCGTTCTCGGCGTCGGCACCGGCGGCACGCTGACCGGCGTCGGTGAGGTGCTGAAATCGCGCAACCCCGACATAAAGGTCATCGCCGTCGAGCCGGAGAACAGCCCGGTTCTGTCCGGTGGCACCCACTCGCCGCACATGATCCAGGGCATCGGCGCGGGCTTCGTGCCCGACGTGCTCGACACCGATCTTATCGACGAAGTACTCCTGGTCAGCAACGAGGAAGCCTTGTCTACGGCCCGCAAGGCGGCCGCCCTGGAAGGCATCGCCGGCGGCATCTCCTCCGGCGCGGCGCTCGCCTGCGCAATGCGCATCGCCGCCCGCGACGACAGGAAGGGAAAGACGGTTGTAACCGTATTGCCGAGTTTCGCGGAACGGTATCTGTCAACCGCCCTGTTCGATGGTTATGGTGACGATTGAGTCAAGGCAGAGCGGACCTGCGCCGCGGACTTTCGGGTCCGCGGCCCGTGCCGTCCGGCCGCAGGCAGTGAACGGAAACTCGGCACCGCGGACCGCCGTCCGCGCGGCATCGGGGTTGGCGATGGAACGCAAGCTCACGACCATAGTGGCGATGGATGTGGCCGGCTACAGCCGCCTGATGGAACGCGACGAGGAAGGCACCCTCGCGCTGCTGAAGGACATCCACAATGCCGTCATCGCTCCGGCCGTCGCCGAGCATGCCGGGCGCACGGTCAAGTTCATGGGCGACGGCCTGCTTGCCGAGTTCGCCAGCGTCATCGGCGCCGTCCAGTGCGCCGTCGCCATCCAGCAGACACTGGCGGCCCGAAACGCGGTCGCCGCAAACGGCACTCAGCTTCAGATTCGCATCGGTATTCATCTCGGCGATATCATCATCGAGGGCGGCGACATCTACGGCGACGGCGTCAATGTCGCCTCGCGGCTGGAAAGCCTCGCCGCGCCGGGCGGAATATGCCTGTCCAAGCAGGCGCACGACCAGGTCGACGGCAAGGTTCCGATCCGCTTCGTCTCGCAGGGGGAGCAGACGGTGAAGAACCTCAGCCGCCCGATCGAGGTCTTCGCTGTCGAAGCCGACAGCGAACCGCCGCCGGAAAACGTTATTCGCTTCGGCGCGTTCGAACTCGACACCGCGCTCTACGAGCTCCGCAGGTCCGGCAATCCGGTCGCCGTCGAGCCGCAGGTCTTCAACCTCCTTGCCTTCCTCGCCGCCAACCGCGACCGCACGGTCACCAGGGACGAGATCTTCGCCGAGATCTGGGGCGGCCGGATCGTCTCGGACGCTGCGCTCAGCAGCCAGATCAAGGCGGCCCGCAAGGCGATCGGCGACGACGGCTCCAGCCAGCACTCGATCCGCACCGTGCACGGCCGCGGCTTCCGCTTCGTCGCGCCCGTTGCAGCATCTGTCGAGTCCTTCGCCGCCGCGCCGCCCGAAGAGACCGCCGCAGCCGACATGCCGGAGGCCGCCGGTGCTCGGCCATCGGTCGCCGTGCTGCCGTTCGAGAACCTCAACCGCAATCCGGAAGAGGATTATTTCGCCGACGGCCTGTCGGAGGACATCATCACCGCTTTGTCGAAGAACCGCTGGCTCACGGTCATCGCCCGCAACCCGGCCTTTGCCTTCCGCAATTCCACCGATGGCATCCGTTCCATCGGCAGGAAGCTCGGCGCCGGTTACCTCGTCACCGGCAGCGTCCGCAAGGCCGGCACGCGGGCGCGCGCAACCGTCCAGCTCGTCGACGCGGGCACGGAAATGAGCCTCTGGTCGGAGCGCTTCGACCGCGATATGGCCGACATCTTCGCCCTGCAGGACGAGATCACCGAGATGGTCGCCGCCCGCATCGAGGCCGAGCTCGGCCTCAGCGAGCAGCGCAAGGCCGAGCGCCGTCCGCGCACCAACCGCGGCGCCTGGGACCTCTACCAGCTCGGAACAGCGGAGTTCTACAAGTTCACCCCCGACAGCAATCTCAAGGCGCAGGACCTGCTGCGCCAGGCAATCGCGCTCGATCCCGACCTGCCGTCGGCCTATTCGCGGCTCGCCTACGCCATCGTGCTGAGCATGGTCTATTTCGACGCCGCCCCGGAGCGCGAAAGGCTCGACGAGGCGCTCGCCGTCGCGCGGCGCGCCATCGAGCTGGACGACCAGGACGCCAACGCCTTCTTCACGATCGGCAGGGTCTATCTGGCGCGGCGCGAATACGACCAGGCGATCGAGGCGCTCGAACACGCGCTGGAGCTCAATCCGTGCCTCGCCGTCACCTATTGCGGTCTCGGCGATTCACTCGCCTACGAGGGCCGCCTCGACGAGGCAATCGAGCAGTTCGAGATTGCCGTCCGGCTCAGCCCGCACGATCCGTTCCGCTGGGGCTTCTACTCGTACCGTTCGCTGGCCCACCTGTTCCGCGGCGAGTTCGAGGATGCCGCCAAGTGGGCCGGCCGGGCCGTCCAGGTGCCCAACGCCCAATACTGGGCACGTGCCCATCTGGTGGCAGCGCTCGGCAATCTCGGAGACGACGAGCGGACAAGGGCGGCCGTCACCGACCTGATGACGGTCAAGCCGGAATTCTCGCTCGCCTTCGCCGAGGAACACCTGTTCTACCTGAAGCGCGAGGATCAGCTGCAGACCTACCTCGAAGGCCTGAAGAAGGCGGGTATCGCCTGAGCGTCCGGTCGGATCAGTTCAGTTCTCGCAGCCTCGCCCGCAGCGTGTAGCCGCCGTAGATCGCGCCTTCGCGCTCGATCATACAGTCGGAGATATCGCCGCCGGACACGGTATAGCTCTGGCCGACACCGGCGCCGCGCTTGCTGTCCGCCTTGCCGGCGATCCGCCCGGTGAACTTGCCGCCGGCATATTCCAGATCGGAGATCCACACCTGCTCCACCTCGCGACCGCTGCGGACCGGAACCTTGAGCGAGAAGTCGCCCTCGCCCCCTTGAGCTCGACGAAGAATCTCGGCAGAGTCGCGCGTGCCTCCTGGATGGCGGCGTTCAATTCCTCCTGCGCGTCGCGGTCGCCGACGACCTGGTCTTCGCTGCTCGCGCAGGCGGCAAGGCTGACCACCGCGATCGCGGCCATGGCGGCATGTCTCAAGGATTTCACCGACCGGTCCCTCGTCTGGATGGCCGAAGGGAAGCACAGATTGAGCAAGGGGCCCTGAATCATGCGTTTCGGTTTTTATCTGTATCGCGGGCTGCCCCGGTGAAGACCTCAGATGCCGACATCCTGATCCTGCCGGGTCTCACGGGCGGCGGCGACGATTACTGGTATGACCGCTGGGCCGAACGGCTGCCCACTGCCCGCCGCGTCGAGCAGGACAACTGGGACGCGCCGCAGCGTGACGACTGGGTGGCAAGGCTGGTGGAAGCCGTCGATGCGGCAACGCGGCCGGTCGTCCTGATCGCCCACAGCCTGGGCACGCTGACCGTCGCCCACGCCGCCCATGAGCTCGCCGGAAGGGATGTCCGCGCCGCGCTTCTCGTCGCCCCGCCGGATATCGAAAATTCCGACGATGAGAAAGCCGCGGCCTGCGCCAGTTTCCTGCCGGTGCCGCGCGAGCCGCTCCCCTTCCCCTCTTTCGTCATAGCGAGCCGCACCGATCCTTATTGCCGGTACGAGGTCGCCGACGATTTCGCCGCCGCGTGGGGCTCGGCCGTCTACGATGCCGGCGACGCCGGCCACATCAACGCCGAAACCGGCCACGGCCCTTGGCCGGAAGGCTTGATGATGTTCGCCAGGCTGATGAAGCAGATCTAGCGTGCCTGGAACGCCTGCTTCGCCGCCGCAATCATGTCGTTGCCGCCCTTGCCGATATAGGCGGCATCCGTCGCCAGCGCGAACAGCTGGTAGCCCTGGGCGAAATAGTCGGGCACCCGGGTCGGATCGAAGGTGAACATCGCCGCCACCTTGCCGGCGGCAACCGTCCGCGCCGCAATGTCGCCGACCGCGTCCATCATGTCGGCAAGCAGCGGATCGATCGTCCTGCCCTCCGTCCACGCGATCGAGAAATCGGACGGGCCGACGAAGATGCCGTCGATACCGTCTACCGCCAGGATGCCGTCGAGCGCGTCGACCGCCGCCCGCGTTTCCACCATCGCGAACGACATCGTGTCCGCGTTGGCGGCCTCCAGGTAGGCCTGGTTGCTCTCGTAACCGCCGAGCGCGATCGCCCGGTGCGGCCCCCAGGAGCGGCCGCCGACCGGCGGGAACTTCATCGCCTCGGCGAAGGCCCGCGCATCCGCCACGCTGTTGATCATCGGCGCGATCACCGCCGCCGCACCCAGGTCGAGCGCCCGGCTCGCCATGTCGAAGCGGCCGACAGGCACCCGCACGATGGCCGGCTTGCCCGCCAGCCGGACCATGCTGATCGCGTCCGTCACGCTTGCCGTCGTCTGCAAGCCGTGCTGCATGTCGAGCGTCACCGTATCGAAATCGGCGCGCGCGCAGGCCTCGGCGACGTACGGGTTGGGAATCCCCGACCACGCGGTGTAGACCGCGTCGCCGGAATTGAGCTTGCGAACGAGACTGTCGGGCATCGGCGGACTGCTCAGCCGTCCTGCTCGATCTCGTCGATGGCCTTGCCCAGGAGGTCGACCATCTTGTCGCGCAGTTCCTCGTCGGAAACCGACACGCCGGCCTCGTCCAGGTCGCCGCGCACCTTGCGGAACACGTCCTCGTCGCCGGGCTCCTCGAAGTCGGACCGCACCACCTCGCGCACATACTCCTCGACAGCGTCACCGCTCTTGCCGAGCAGTTCGGCCGCCCACTGGCCGAGCAGCTTGTTGCGGCGCGCCTCCGCCTTGAACCTCAGCGCCTCGTCACGGGCGAACTTGTCCTCGAACGCCTTTTCACGATTGTTGAATGTCGTCATGCCGGATGTCCTCCTTGTTGGGTTCCTTCCTATCGGTGTCGCCGGTCCCGCGCAACGCCAATTGCGGCTCGCGCGACATCATGGACGGCCCCGCACACCGCCCTGCCGGCCCTGCCGTCGCCGGAAGCGTTCGGCGGCACGATAAACCGCGCTTATCTACCCCTGATTGCATCATTGCGGGGTACGTTACGGTTCGTCAACGACGGCCGATGACTGTGGTTTGCGGTTCGCGCCCGCAACAGATAGATTGTCTCCGCATGGCCTTTCGGCTAGGGTCCGCCGCGCACCGGGTCGACAGGCCGATTCCGGCAGGAAACGGTGCATATGTCAGTCATTCCCGAAATGAAATCACAATGAATCGTCGCCGCCGCATTTACGAAGGCAAGGCCAAGATCCTTTACGAAGGGCCGGAGCCTGGCACCCTGATCCAGCATTTCAAGGACGACGCCACCGCGTTCAACAAGAAGAAGCACGAGGTCGTCGACGGCAAAGGCGTGCTGAACAACCGGATTTCGGAGTATATCTTCGAACATCTGAACCAGATCGGCATCCCGACCCACTTCATCCGCCGTCTCAATATGCGCGAACAACTTATTCGCGAAGTTGAGATAATCCCTCTCGAGGTGGTCGTGCGCAACATCGCCGCCGGATCGCTCGCCAAGCGTCTCGGTCTTGAGGAAGGCACGCCGCTGCCCCGCTCCATCATCGAGTTCTATTACAAGGCCGACGAGCTCGACGACCCGATGGTGTCGGAAGAGCACATCACCGCCTTCGGATGGGCGAGCCCGCAGGAGATCGACGACATCATGTCGCTGGCGATCCGCGTCAACGATTTTCTGACCGGCCTTTTCCTCGGCGTCGGCATCCGCCTCGTCGATTTCAAGATCGAGTGTGGCCGCCAGTGGGAGAACGACATGATGCGGATCGTCGTGGCCGACGAGATCTCGCCGGATTCCTGCAGGCTCTGGGACATCGAGACCAACGACAAGATGGACAAGGACCGCTTCCGCCGCGACATGGGCGGTTTGCTGGAAGCCTACCAGGAGGTCGCTCGCCGGCTCGGCATCATGAACGAAAACGAGCCGGTGCGCCCGTCCGGGCCGCGCCTGGTCAAGTAGGCGTTCCATGAAGGCGCGCATATTCATCACGCTGAAGGCCGGCGTCCTCGATCCCCAGGGCCAGGCGATCCAGGGCGCCCTCGGCGCGCTCGGCTTTACGGGCGTGGAATCGGTCCGCCAGGGCAAGGTCATCGACATCGAGCTTGCCGATGCGGCCAATGCCGAGGCGCGCCTGACGGAGATGTGCGAGAAGCTCCTCGCTAACACCGTGATCGAGGACTACCGCGTCGAGGTCGGCTGAACCCCGTCAGGGTATGCCATGAACGACGTCCGCATCTCGAAATTCATGAGCCTGGTGCTGCGGCACGATCCCGCCAAGGCCGGCCTGGTGCTCGACGCCAACGGCTGGACCGATTTCAGCCGGCTCGTGGCAGCCTGCCACAAACGCTTCGGCGCGAACGAAGCCAACATCCTGAGGGTGATCGCCGAGAGCGACAAGAAGCGGTTCGTGATCGACGGCGACCGGATCCGGGCCAATCAGGGCCATTCCGTCGATGTCGATCTGGACCTGCCGCCCGCCGACCCGCCCGCCGGCCTCTATCACGGTACGACAGCGGCCGTTTCGCCCTCGATCGCCGAAAAGGGGCTGATCAGGGGCAACCGCCACTATGTCCACCTGTCGGCCGATACCGAAACGGCCCGGCGCGTTGCCGTGCGCCGCAAGGGTCCCTGGGTGATCTACCGGATCGATGCCGCGGCCATGGCCGGCGCCGGACATCTTTTCTATCTGAGCGCCAACGGCGTCTGGCTGACGGAAAGCGTGCCGCCCGATTATTTGTCGGAGGTACCGGACATTGTCTGGAGCCCGGAAAGGGAATAGCCGGCTCCCCCTCTGGCCGACGCCCCCTAGCCGACTCCCCTAGCCAACGCCCAGGTGCCGGCCGTCGCTGCCGCGCATCGGCAGCGCCTTCGTCGCGTGCTCGTCGGTCGGCCAGTCGTCGGCGAACGTGTCCGCCGCATCCGGCTCCTGTTCCAGCCAGACGGCCAGTCTCGCAGCGAATTCGTCGCGGCGCTCGCGAAGCCGCCAGCCGGTCGTCGCGACGCCCAGCCCCGCAAGCCCGATCATGGCGAGGATGGCCCATTGCTCGAGGCCCAGCACCGTCCTCACCTGCTTCGGGTCGGACGGCGAATAGAGCAGCGGCACGATCGCGCCGACGGTCGGATCCGCCCGCTCGAGAAGTCCGGCCGCCTCGCCTGTCTCGATCAGTTCGCCGCGCGGCAGCACGAACCGGTAGCGGATGAACGGCTCGGATGTGATCTCCAGGTCGACGCTTGGGAAGGCGCGCTGCAGGTTTGCCGCCTCCTTGCAGTCCCACCAGTGCGAACGCTTGCCGATCCGGCTGGCCGCCCGCTCGGAGATCCGGCACTGCTCGGCCGTGCCGGTCACCTCCGCCTGCACCGGGCGGAACCCCTGGTGGTCCTGTGTGCGCAGCACGGCGAAGAGAAGCGGCAGGAGCGCGACGACGGCGCCAAGCCTGATCAGCGCGAGAAAGCTGAAATCAAGCCATTTGCCGATCCGGTCGCCCATCGAACGCCTGCCTGTATGAGGGTTGCAATGCCACCATACCGGCCGGTCGTGAGCGGCCCGTTAACGGCCTCTCCGAATATTCAATCGAATTGAATCTTTCCCGCGCCGGATACGGTTCATCCGGCCAAATCTGCGCGCGGGCCGTCGCCGAGGCTTGACGCCGGCCCGCGCATCTGTGAACTGGAGCCACCGTGGTCTCTGACAGGATTCGGGCACCCTCATGAAAGCAGCAATCATCCAGTTTCCCGGCACCAATCGCGAACGCGACATGCTGGCCGCTCTGAAGCTTGCCTCGGGAACCGAGCCGGATCTCGTCTGGCACCAGGAGACCGCCCTGCCCGGCCGGCCCGATCTGATCGTCCTGCCCGGCGGCTTCTCCTACGGCGATTACCTGCGCTCCGGCGCCATCGCCGCCCGCTCGCCGATCATGGCCGACATCGTCCGCCAGGCGGCGGCCGGCGTTCTGGTGCTAGGTGTCTGCAACGGCTTCCAGGCGCTCTGCGAAGCCGGCCTGCTGCCGGGCGTTCTGATGCGCAACGCCTCGCTGAAGTTCGTTTGCCGCACCGTCCGGCTCAGGGTCGAGAACAACGAGACCGCCTTCACCCGCAACTACGCCGCCGGCCAGGTGATCGACTGCCCGGTCGCCCACCACGACGGCAACTATTTCGCCGAAGCCGCCGTATTGGATAAGCTGGAAGCGGAAGGACGCGTCGTCTTCCGCTATGCCGAGGGCACCAACCCGAACGGCTCGCAGAACGATATTGCCGGCATCGTCAGCGAGGCCGGCAACGTGCTCGGCATGATGCCGCACCCGGAAGACCTGGTGGAAGCCGCCCAGGGCGGTACCGACGGGCTCGGCCTGTTCTCCAGCCTCGCCGAAGGCCTGCAGCAGCAGGCCGCCTGATGCGCCTTCGGCCAAATGCGGCCGGCCTCGTCATGGTTCTTGCACTGGGCCTCGCCGGCTGCGCCGCCTCCACCGACTATCTGGAATACCGCCCGAGCGGCAACCCGCAGGTCGTCGCCGACCGCCTGCTGACGGCGATCCGCGGCTGCTGGTTCGCCGAGGGCGAGAAAGCCTTTGCCGACTATGCCCTGGAGGCGGAGCTCGCCAGCCACTCCAACCGCCCGCGCATCCTGCTCGTCGGCGCCGACGATCGCGGCGGCCTGCCGCGGCTGGTCGTCGAGGCCTCGCGCGAGAGGAGCCGCACCAGCGTCAAGCTGTTCGGCCCGCTGCTGGCCACGCCGCTCGGCCCCCGCGCCCAGGCCGACATCGCCCGCTGGTCGCGCGGCGGCACCGGCTGCGCCTGAGTCCGATCCGTCTAGAGGAACTGCCCGGCATGCTCCGGCTGGGGCACCATGCAGGAGTCACGCTTGCCGAAAACCCGGTAGCGGTATTTCGCCACCAGGTCATAGAAACCGTCGCGCACTGGCCGCGGCAGGAGCCGGAACACCCGCGCCAGCGGCCAGGGCTGCCACATATGCCGCGCCGCCTGCAGCGCGGCGTCACCCTTGTTGAAGGCGCGCCCCTCGTCCAGCAGCAGGAAGGTCTTCTGGTCGACCGGGTCGAGCCCGTAGTGGCGA